>NZ_JAKKRH010000005.1:0-166086 GCF_025654465.1 Shewanella sp. SM101 | reverse complement strand
AATTTCGACCTAACTCAGTCAAGGTCAGTGTCTTACATTCAATCAGTGCCTTAGAGGCCAGCATCAAGCTGTTTAATCGTTTTAGGTGAAGTTCTGGGCAGTATTGGTGTAAAGAATGTTGTAGGATATTGGCTTCGCGCATCTTGTTGTCCAAGTGTAGTTTTTGGCGAAACCATTTGATCATGCAACAAGATGCGCTTCCACCCTAATTTGATGATTTATTTGTAAATCATCAGGGGATTCTTCAGTGTTAAAGGTGTGATAATTCCAATAGATAAATTGTTGGCCCATGAACAAACGAGTAGCTGTAGTCAGGTAGATATTGATAGGTATTTTTCGAGTCCAGAATTTACAAAATTTATGTGACGTTACTTATATGTTATTTAGTTAGCAAAGGAGTGTATATGGATAACAGTAAACTAATCAAAATATCTAACGAAAGTGCTGCAAAGGCTTTTATACGAGGAGAGTTTAGACGGCTTAGGGAGCTTTTTAATTCGGTGAATGATAAGCATAATTTAGCGTTTGAAAGAAAAAATAAAACATTGAAAAATTTTTATCAACTACAACTTGATATCAATCGAGAATCTTTGTCTGAGTTATTGATTGAACATAAAACTTTTAACAAGGGAAAAACCGCAGAGCTAACAGAATATATATATGTTGGCGCCACGGCTATTGACATAGAAGGTTATAAATATACAAAAGATGAACATTTTTATCCACTTTGCTCCCACATAGTGGATAAAAAACGGCCTATGCGAAATGATGGATATTGTATCAGAGCATTAGTGTATATATCTGAGCATGCAATGGCAAGAATGATTACTCGTAATAGTAAACAGAGCATTAAAGTCGTTGTTGATACGGTAGCAGGTATATTTAATGAGAATACAATTAGAATGATTTACTCAGATGCCGATGTGAAATTTGAAGATTTTGTTGTGGTTACAAGAAATTGCTATATACCTTTTGTTCGTCAAGAAAACTCAGGCATTCCAATAATGAAAACATGGGTACCGGAGGAACATTGGGATGATAACAATTACATGAAATTATCGAATTTAGCACATTCATTGACTGCAGGTGAAATTAGGGTTTTTGAGACTAGTGTATTTAACTCGGAAGTCTATCTATCTCCTAATTGATAGTGGAGTTAGCTGCAGATATATTATGGTGATTATTTTAGTATTGGACAGGCCTTTTTTATCATCAGTGATACAGTCTAAATTTAAAAGGTAAAGCGGTCAGTTAATTCATCGAGCGTCAGGCTTAAATACGAAGAGCTAAAGGTCAGCGTTCTAAATCAGCTAACGCAGTGGCAGTGAAGACTATTTGTGGCAGGTAGGGGCAGCCTTTTCATTTTCACTTCCCCAGGACTCCAGCCAACTCACCACTTCGTCACCGGTGACATGCAAGCCTGATGTCTGGTGCTCTTCCCATGCGCGTAACGCTTCTTGCTGCAGCGCCTCGCGCTTCTCTTCTCTCTCAACGTATTCACGGATCGCTTCACGCATCATCCAGTGTGATGAACGTTTACGAGTTTCGGCTAAATGCTCGACTCTGGCTTTAATATCGGCATCTAATTTAACCGACACGGGTTTGATTGTGCTCATCTGTTACTCCATAGGTAATGCTTAGTACTACTAGGTATTACCTTAGCATAACGTGGTACAAAAAATAATGATTACACGTTTACTTGTCTGTTCGAGCAACGCCATAAGCTCAAGGATGATAGAAGATAGTTTGTATCACTTAACTGGGCAAACATGTTACGCCGTCATTACGCTAATCTTCAACGTAATCGCAAGAGAGTTGAAAACGATAGCGGCGGCATGCCGCTTCGTTTATAGGTTTGGGTAATGGGTGACTGAGTACTCTCAATATTGCAGGTGAAGCATCATGACCTTAGCCAGTGCCATGCATCGGCTATAAGCTCAGCACCGGCTTTTACGCCATTGATGCCCACTTCTGCTGTCGTCAGCACGGTGTTTAAGCCGGTTTCTACACTGCCCGTGACGAGTTTGAACCCTGCATCGGCTATCTCTCCTTGGCTTAAGCAAGCATAACTTTCACCTAGAGTTTGGGTGGTGCCTTTTAGTAGGCATTCGGCAGGTTTAGCGACAAGATCTCCTGGTGTCCCTAGTAGTGTGTTGACGTTGTCGGGTAGCCCTAGGTATTCACCGGTCATTTTGATGGCGGTAGAGGCTAACACGACGTTGGCGACAGTTCCCGTGGCCAGCTTTGAAGCAGCGCTCCCCAGTAAGCCTGCTCTGGCTGAGCCTTGCAGCGCAATGTGGGTGAGATTACTGACTTGATTGGAGGTGCTACTTCCTGCTAAGCATTCATTGACGAAGTGCTCGCAATTATTGGTAGCTACGCCGTATGGACTGTGACCCAGCTGACTGCGTGCAAGCTCAATGGCCTGATGGGGAAACAGCGTGGATTTCTTTACTCTAACGCTATGGCCACCAGCAAATTGCTGCAGATCGATTTCTTCGATGATGCCCTGTTTAGATAAGTGAATCACATTGCCATGGCCAACATAAAGGCCGTGGTGTTCGGTTAAGCCAAGTGGATCGATATTGGTGACCAGATGATCTCCGGGTTGAAATGTATACATGGTATGTACTCCAAGAATATCAACGCAGATAACTTTAGGTCGCATCTGCCAATGGGTTGAATAGGGCGTGCTGATTGACCTCAGATTTCCAGCTCGACAAAGTCTTTATCGATTTGCTGTTGAGTAATGCCGATATAACGCAGGGTGACCGCTTCCGATTGATGCCGCAGCATGCGCATCACCCGGCCAATGTCTTTGCAGGCTTGGTACAGGAGATAGCCGCGGGTTTTACGCATCGAGTGGGTGCCCAAGGCTAACTTGATATCGTCACCGACAAAGGCAAACGCTTTGGCGACGGCGCGCCGTGTCAGCGGTTTGGCGGGGGCCTGCCGGTCTTTGGCTTGGCTCGACCGGTGGGATTGGAACAGGTAGATATGCTCGGGGTGACGCTGGTGGATCGCCTCAATCAACGCCAGCGTCTTCGGATTGAGTTTGATGCTGGCCCGTTTACCGGTCTTCTGCTCGATGATATTTAAGCGGTCGCCGTCGATATCGCTGAACTTGATCGCCAGTAAGTCAGAGATCCGCAGTGCCAGGTTAAGGCCGATATTCCAGACATCCGCCATCTGCTGACCAAAGTGACGTTCGAGCAGGTAACTGATAAGCTTGATGGTGTCGCGGTTCTTGACCGCTTCGACTTCGTTCATGCTTGGTTCCCTCAATTAGCTATGTGATGATTGTGGGCACCAGCACATTGCAAACCCGCATCGGGCCTGCGTTGCTTGGTTCCCAAAATACCTTTGTGGGCACCAAGTTCAGTCGGCGCTGACTTGAACCTGATAGACTTCCATCTCGACGTAGTTACAGAAGTTCTCCAGCAGCAAGCGTACTAGGCTGTCGGCATGCTCGAGGTCGCAACGGCCAAAGAAGCTGTTGTAGACCTGCTTCTCCTGAAACAGCACTTCCATTTCTTTCTCAAGCTCAGGGAAGGGGCCGCCGCAGTAAGCAAAGTCGGTGAAGTAATTGAGATACCAGCAATCCCCCTGGCGGTAGAGGTTGATCTCCACTGGGTGATAACCACCTCTCTGTGCACTGTAGTCGGGATCGCGATAGTTCAGGGTGACGATGTTGAGACTCGGGTTATTGAGTGCGGCCAGTTGCCGTTCTAACAATTCATAAAAAGGCTCTGGCAGTGACAGGATGGTTTCGCGGTGTATTTTCATGGTGGACTCCAAAACAAAAAGCCCGCTAACGACGGGCGTTGCAGGCGGGGTAGGTTGTTGTTAACGACAGAGGCTTGACGTAATCACTTAGGGTAACAAGGGCGCGGGTGTGATGTGCTTGGCCCGTTGATTGCGATAGGGCAGAAACAGGTCGATATGGTTAGGATGCTTGCGCGAAATGAGGGCGAGGCGGGTTAATCCATACTCACCTGCACCTGGTAGGCTTCCATCTGGTAGTAACTGACAAAGTTATCGCTAAACAACTTAATCAGCCCCTGTGATTCCCGCTCAGTAATCCAGCCACTAAACAGGCTATAGACCTGCTTGCTGTTAAAGCAGATATCGATGTCTTTAACCAGTTCAGGGAAGGGATGGCCACGAAAAGCAAAGTCGGTGACGTAAACGAAACGCCAGTGATCTTGCTGTTTCTCAAGTCGCACTTCGACGGGATGAAAGCCACCGGCTTCGGCGCTGTAATCTGGATCGCGAAAATTAAGGGTGATGGCGTTGGCGTCTTTTGGTGTGACTTCAGCCAGTTCCTTTTCGATCACTTGGTAAAAACGATCAGGCATCGTTGGCAGTTGATTACGTTTGATGGTTAATGTCATGGGATATTCCTTCTTTGATTTACGTGCATATGCAAAAGCCAAGGCGCAGTCACGCCTTGGCTTTTGCTGTCTATGCGGTTTAGTTAATAAAAGAGTTGTTGGTCGAGCGGTTTAATGTGAGTCGCTAAGGGCTGCTTGCTAAGGCTTTTGAGCTGGGAGATTAAAGTTTGGTAGTTATGTTTAACGAGATTGGTACTGGCTTACGATAATGAACGGGTTATCGAGTGAGGGCGAGGTTGCTGGTGGTCAGTGGCTTAGCTTTGGTTTAGCTTCGGTTTGATAAATCGCAATATACAAATAGCCGTGGCTGCCTAAGGTGTCAGCCTCACAGGTAAAGCCAACGTGCTCAATGGTGACGCAGTGCTGCTCAGTGGCATCAATATCGCCGGTGGCCAGCAGCCGTTCAAGCTGTTTAACCATGGCGGGAAAGGCCTCGATAAATTGTTGTTTAATTGCTGGTGGAAATTCACCGACAAAGCTTGCACGGTCATTGAGATAATCCAAGTGCAGACCACGTAAAATCAGCCTTGCACCAAAGCGGGGAGATACTTTACGGGGCAAGCCCCAGGCGTGCTCAATATCGAAAAGTTTTAGCGTTGTCATAGTGACCTCAATGGTTGAAAAGAACTTTAGGGAGTAGGGGGCTCATTAGCTGACTAGCGAGAGCAGTGATAAATACCAGTGCTAGTAAGAGCGGTTAATACAGCCGACTAGTGGAGTGGGTGATGACAGGTAACGTTCTTTAGGTGTGTACACTCCAATTCGGTTGCTCGTTGCTGCCATGGTTGAAGTACACACCGTTGATCACACGCTGCCATTCACCTGTTGGCACACCATAACTATCACAGGGGCAAACATAGCGGCAAAAGCTGATCTCCCTGGGCAAGTGCTCAACCACATCACGGTGAAAAACAAATAATACGGTTTTATGTAGCTCGCGGTGTGGTGCAACGACTGGCTTGCCAATCACTTGGCCCATGGCATTGAGCGGGCGTACAAACATCGGCAAAATCAGCTCAACTGTTAAGCGGTTAAGCAGTTCAGGAAAAGCGGCGCAGGCTTCGGCGACACAGGCCTGAGAAAAGCTGTCGGTAAATTCAATCATGATGGACTCCTTGATTTGGCGTGGCAGGTTTAAACGCTGGCTAAAGTAAGCCGCGCTCAGCAAAGGACACCGGCAAGCGGCCTACCACGATATGGTCAAGCACGCGCACATCGATAAGTGCTAATGCATCGGTTAACCGTTGAGTGATGTGCTTATCTGCAGTTGAAGGTTCAGATTCGCCGGAGGGATGGTTGTGGGCAAAGATCACCGCTGCGGCATTGACGGCCAACACAGCCTTAACCACTTCCCGT
This sequence comes from Shewanella sp. SM101, assembly GCF_025654465.1. Taxonomy (NCBI): domain Bacteria; kingdom Pseudomonadati; phylum Pseudomonadota; class Gammaproteobacteria; order Alteromonadales; family Shewanellaceae; genus Shewanella; species Shewanella sp. SM101. The sequence continues at coordinate 160,336 of NZ_JAKKRH010000005.1, read as the reverse complement.
GGATAAACACTGGCAGCATCTAAAGTGCCAAAGAACAGCTCTTTAAACTCCAGTAATTGATGCTGGTTATCGAGCAGCATCACCGCAAACACCTCCCGCTCATATCCTCCAAGTTTGTAAGTTAAAAAATCCTTAGTGGCTTGAGGGTTGGTATAGGCGTCCTTCTTCACATAGCGTTCGGCAATGATATTGGCGGCAGAAGCGAGGACCTCTTCGGCAGTTTGCGGCCACTGGTTGATCGGCTGGTCTATCGAGTTGTTAGGTTCAGCTTTGGTGGGTATCGCTTTTGTTGACATATCAGGCTCCTTTAAAGCGTTAATGGGCTTATGCACAGGAGTGATATATATCTGAAATGATTTCGAGATTGGAGTACTGCGGGATATTACTTGATGCGCAGTAGCTTAGGTACATCATGAGATTGAAGAGAGGAATTAGAACTAATGAATGAACGTGATGACGAATAGGTGACTCAGTTCCGCGAGCTTCGGTGTCTATGCAATTTGGTTTGAAGATTCATTGTCGGATTCGACACTTTTGGAAATCTCGCTAATTAAATGTGTCTAGGAAATCTGTGGTGATTTGGCATATATCCCTGTTCTATTGGAGCGTTCGTTTTTTGACTGTAAAACCACTGTTTAAAAAAACATCTTTACATGTCTAATAAGTAAGCATTAATCTATAGTCTAAAAACGTATACACGATAATAATGGGGACAGATTGGACTTAACACCTCAACTATTACAACGATTCAAATGTATAGAGCTACTTTCCTTTTGGGAAGGTGGCGTAAATGCGACTCGACTATCTCGAATTTTTTCCATTGGGTCGAATGTAATTAACGCTGCACTTGTCAGGTACCGAAAGCTACATCCATTTAATCTGGCTTATAACGGGAAAGATCCAGAAAAGCTCTTTGTCATTACCTCTGAGTTTGTGCCGCAGTATATTTCGGGAAGTTGGGAGGAATACGTAAAGGAAATACTCCTAGTTAGTACAGAGCACACTTCACAGACTTATTCTTCGAATGCATTCTTCGTTGCTCCACCAGCCGTTACGCAAGTATCACATGAAACGACATCCATATTGCTCAAAGCAATCCGCACTCATCGCGACGTAAAGATATTTTACAGAAGCCGTTCTGAACCTAAAGGTCAAACAAGGCGGATTACCCCGCATGCTATTGCCTCGGATGGCATCCGATGGCATTGCCGAGCGTATTGCCATTTGAGATATCGATTTTCGGACTTCAATCTGTGTCGTATCGAATCCATCACATTAGGTGAGCGGGCCGAGATAGATACCACAGACGATAGTGCTTGGCATACTGAAGTTGAAGTCACAGTTGAGGCGCACCCAAAGCTAGACCCGGCAGTTCGTGAATTGGTGCTAAGTGATTATGGCCAATCTGGTACATTTACATTTAAAGTTCGTGGGGCCATGCTCGACTACACATTGCAGTATTATCGGATAGGGAAAGACCAAGCGAAGACATCACCGCTGGAAAACCCATTGATAGTGCAAAATTACCATGAAATTGAACTGTACCTATTCAAGGATGAATAAATTATGAACTTGTATGGTTATTTGGATGCCATCGCTAGAAACAAGCCCGTTAATGGCCCTCGTTTTAAGCATATGCTCGAAGCTCAGGGTGTTAGTTTAGAGGCCCTTGGTAAATTACGTCACATAAAGGGCGACACCTATAAAGTAGATGTAATAAACGGTTCCCTGTTCAATATACTGCTGCTTCAATTTAAGCCACCAGTAAACCGCGTAGAAGCGGCCGTAAAAGGTAATTCACATAGAGTCGGTACAACGACGTCGTATTTGTTTGCAAAGCGCCCTAATCGTGAATTAGTTGCCATAGCGTGTGCGCCCGATTCTGATTATAGTCAAAATCACCAATTTAGTGACTGTACCGATGCGGTCCTTATCGAAAACAGTGAGTGTTTTACTTACGCTGACGACTTCCTACGGGCTATGGGGTTAGACAACACCAAGCCTGCAGTGGTTATTTGGTCTCAAGGCAAGGGCGTTACCCACTCCGAAACTTTGAGATTCTTGGCCAATAACTTTGAATCTGTTTACTACTGTCCTGATTACGACCTTGAGGGGATCAGGATATTTCTAACGCTCAAATCCGCCCTTGGTAACAAAGTAAAATTTGTACTGCCAGATGAGCTTTTATCGCACCCACAAAGATACCTGCCAGGTGCATCGACCATTGGAACATCTCCGCCGAAATCTCAAGAAGATCTTTTCACTGCTCACAGCTTATGCGTTGAAGCCGGTTTAGATGATATGGCCAATTTTTTCACAAAAAACCTTAGTTTCGTCGAGCAAGAAGTTTTCTTAAACGGGATGGTAAAAGCATGAATAACTTGTTTGTAGTCAAACCCACTAAACTCATTGCCGTAGACTCTGCATCCATCGCTTATATCGAAGTCCCTATCGACGAAACGATTATTCTTCTTGGCACTGGCAACTGGGGCAAAAGCAGCTTGATTAATGCAATGCGCTTTTTCTTGCTCCCCGAAACGACGTTGGCCAACTGCGCTACTAAGTTTGCGTTTCTCTCTTCAAAGGACACTAGCCAGAAGGGTGCTTACTACAGCAAAGATGAAGTTCGGGATCATTACTTCCCATCTGAACATAGCAGATTAATTCTTGAAGTTGAACATCGGTTGAGTGATGGCACCCGTCGCCGACATTGTCAGATAATTGCTGGTGGTAATGACTACCAAATCAATCGTTATTTCATCAATCAGCCGTATGATGATATTCAGCATCTGTTTTGGGATAAAACGGACGAAGGGGCAGGCGAACGGCCGAAAAACATCTCAGGCAGAAACCTACTTTCAGCACTAAAAGAAGTGGACCGTTCAGCAATCCAAGTTAAACAAACAGAAAGCCTGAACCGCCACCTATATGACGCTGGGAACTTCATGAACAAGCATGAACCGTGTTACGTCATATTTCCTTTGAAAGACCTCTCCGATACAGCCGTTGAGTCTGTACGTTCGCTGGTTAAACTTATCTTCAACCAAGATAGCCACTCGATAACTATGATGACGGGTGCCGCGGTCAATCAGCGCAATCAAAACAACGATAATAAATTCATGGTTGATGTACAGAAGTTAATTCACGAGCACACTGACATCGAAAATAAAAAGCAACATATCAGGCATCTCAAAAGCCTTAAACCGGAGTTCGAAGCGCTAAAATCCAAGTACCAAGAACTGAGAACAGAGCATGAGCTGGACATATCTTTGGCAAGGCTGATCATTGAGCAGCGTGCAGGGGCTGAGCTAAGCAACCGTTCTCTATCATCGGTAATAAGTGAAATGACTCCGCGCCAAAGCCACCTCCGAGAGTATGTGGAGATGAAATCTCAGCGAGAAGGTGAAATCAGGATTAATGATGCCCTTATTGATGGTGCAAATACGGATTTAGAAAAAATAAAAAAGCGAATAAAACACGCTGAAGACTATCTACTTCGCTATCCAAGTTTAGATGCGGATACCGTTAAAGTGATAATTGAAGAGGAACTTCTGCAACACCGGGAGGATCTTCAAATCATCATCGATGTCGACACTCGAAATAGAAAAGTCAGAGATATTAAAGAGAAAATTGAAGCAAGAGAATCATCGTTAAAAATACTGATTGAGAAGCGAGATAACTTCGGGTTTAGCTTAGTGTCGCAACTGCCCGATGAGCAGCTTGAACTACTAATGACCCTTAATCCGAAGTTATTTGATGCTAACCCTCTCAGAACTCTCTCAGAATCGGAGTTGAAAGCTTTCGATTCGATGTATGGGTTGTTTACCCCTCTGGATAACGGCTTTAAGTTCTTCAACGTCGATCTGCTTCACTCTGCCTTATTTCTGTCAGAGCAAGATAGCCTTCAGGACCGTATTGATAACGAGAGCCAACAGATTGAAGAACTCAAAGACAAGCTCTATGACCTCTGCCGCCAGAACGACAAACAGACATTACATGATCTATCTCAGATTAAGCGCTTGGAACAAAACATTGAAAGTGCTGAGCGAGAGCTTAAATCAGTCAAACGCCTAGATTCAGACCGGGAGGCTCTAACTGAAACCAATGAGAAAATTTCTAACTACATGCAGAAAAATGAAAAGCTGACTACCCAATTATCTGAAGTGATAAAAAGTATTGAGCATCAAAAAAGTGAATTAGCAAAACATCAAGTTGCTAAGGAGAAGGTGGAAGCCTCTTGTGCAAAATTTGAACGTGCGCTTGAGATGATCAATGCGTTTCTACCTCGGTACCCAAGAGTTGAAAAAATCATTGAGCTATCCTCACCAGAAATTGACCCCGACATCGCTGCCATTGAGCCAGCAGAAATCAGTCAAATTGAAAGCATGAGAACTGCTATTGAGAAAGCCAAAGAAGCAAGGGATTTTGTTATAAAAGCGCTGGTGAACATGTGCGCCCAGAGAGTAATTGAAGATACTCAAGGCATTTTGAAAGGAGAACAAGAAACAACGACCTCAGCAATTCACAACACTTTCACTGAGCTAGAAACCTTATTTAATCTGTTGGAAGACAACGAAGACCAATTACGGCGCGATACGGAGATCCACAATAAATATATCCGCAATCGATTAGATAGAATGAAACTTGCCAAGGAAACTATTCAGTCCACTGTCGACGGGATTAATCAGGAGCTGGCCGAAGCATCAATCAATGATTTAGAGGGTGTAAGACTAAGTGTTGTGCTCAACGGCCCATTTGAGGACCTAGTTAAATCTTGGATTGAGTTTGACGACTTGGACCCAAATAACTCTTTGCCAACATCTTGGTACAATCGATTGCAGGAGTTTATGTCATCTGAAGCTGTAACCCTAGACGGAAAACTTCTGATAGATAACCTGATCATGTCTGCAGGTTATGAGAGTAAAAAGCTTGGAAATCTGTGGGAAAAGAAAACCCAGTCAACCTCCACACAGCTTCTGACGTCAATCCATTTCTGCAAGATATTTCTCAATAGACTCACGCCATCAGCTTATACGTTAGCATTGTCACTTATCATGGATGAATGTGGTCAGGTGTCTTCAGAGCAATTCAGACCGATTATCGACCTTCTGTACGAAGATGATCAAAGCATAATTGGGATTACCACTCATGGTAAAAGTGGCGGCATGATTGCTGAATTCGGTAACTTCCAAATTTTAGATGAGATGACATCCGGCAAACCATATCATCCAAGTAGAGCTAAGGTCAGTTTCCCCCGAGTCCAAGAATACTTGAGGCGAGTGATCCATACGACACAAGATGAATTGGGGTTCTAGTATGTCCGAAGTTAAAAAGCAATTTGGCTGCGTAGAGACAATCCAAAAATTATTAGTATATCGAGACGTATTGTTTGATGTAATCAGGTACATGGATGTCAATCGAACATCATCTATACCCGAGTTCGAGTTCCAAAAGTATGTACTTCGGATGCCCGCGTCGAGCATAAAAGAAGTAGCAAAGGAACTCTTAGCTGTGTTCGACATCGAGAACCTAAAGCAATCAAGAATATTAACCGATCAGAAAATGCTCGATGGTCATTCCGTGATTATGTTTAACCCTCATGTGATTGGCCTATTTCGTCTCTGTGAAACCAGCTTAATCCGTTCTCTGAATGTACAAGCGCTTAACAACGCGATGAGTCCGATTTGGGCAATGATGAAGTCTCATACTGAAGGAAAGTTATCCTTAGTGAAGGGCAGTGAAGACTATAAAGAATGGACAGATGAGCTAATTAACCATCTAAGTGACCTTATCGGCAGGATCAAATCTAACATCGACAAGCTTCAAAACATGAGCATGTTGATTGAACAACAGGCTTGTTCATCTACTGAGATAACGCGACAATTTGAACTTAAGAAAGAAATATTTAAACGCGCATCTTCGATATATCGTCGTGAGATAAAACCTCTTGTGACCTTTCTTGGCCGGCACGCAAATTATGACCAGGGGAGCGGGATAACAAAGTGCCTAGAGTTGTTTGCGTCGATATTCAAATCAATCGACGATAGTGTGCTCGCGGATATGATGCTGACCTACCATGTTCAGTTTTGCGATATGCATACTCCGATTAAGCAAATCGCTGATGAAATAAGCGTTTTCCTCAAGAAGAGCCGTGAGGCGTTAATTGAACAGTCAGGTATTGAGAAGGCATTTGCTGATATTGAAGCTGCATATCAACAAACGCTTTCCACGGATATGCGAAACAAGTACATCGATTTGCGCAAACTTAAACAACTTTCAATGCCTACCCGTTTGCCTGCAATAAACAAGCCAATGTCTTTACGCATCGATAAGGAACCATCTTACCTTAACAACGTATTCATTGAGATTGAGCAAAGAGCACATCGAAGCAATGAATTTTTAGATGGCGAGATCCTATTGTCCGAGTTAATCGATAGAAAGAATGTTTTGGAGATACAGCATTCACTGGCGGTACATAAATGGTCAAAGAACCATCACTGGCCACTAGGGGAAGATTGCCTTCAGATTGCTCTGAATGAAGTTTCAAAGCATGTTCCAGATTTCAAAATGCCGGATCTGCTTGAAGTGCTTTCAAGCCTCCAATCTGATCCTAGGTTCAAAATTCTCGTTACCAACGAGTTCAAGACCGTTTCCGACAACGAATACAAAATTAACTACCGAGTAAGGCAATTGTCACTCGTGAATTAAGAGACCATGAAGATGGAAATGAGCAACACGTTTTATGAGGTAAAGGAAGAGTATTCACAGGAGATTTTCCGGTTGTTTACTACTGGTTCAGTAATAAACAAATGCCAATACATGATGAATACGGGAAGAATTACTGAATCACCTTTTTACCTAGAACTGCTGTCTAGATTTGACCATTACAAGCTACTCTATCGTCATCTAGGATATGAGCTTTTGCACGATAACAACGGTGAGTTTTATTCGTTACGACCACTGAAGGACTTTGATAGTGATGAAGATCAGATTGACGAAACATCAATCAAAATTGTCGCAATCCTAACACTGATATCCAAGGAAATCGTCACCCGCGGTCAACGATTAGAGCTGCTTGAAAATCCAGTTGTTGGACTAACTTCGCAGGACTTGGACTCAATGGCGAACGATGAAAAATGTAGTGCCATTCTTTCCTCATTAAAATTGAAGTCACCGACAGACGCAGTTGAGTTCCTTCGAAAAAGGGGGTTTGCCTTCAAGGTTTCAGACTTTCGACTTGTACTTAGCCGAGGTGCAATGTCCTACATCGATGTTTTGATACAGCGTGAAAATGAATTGAAGGCGGAACTAAATGACATTTGATATATGTATTGTAATTTTTGCCTTATCGCTTCTCAGGTGACCAGCATTTCACTGAATTTAACGTTAATAGTGTTTTTACAAAGACTGTGTGCTATCTCTCTGGATTTGATAGAACTTTTCTGACAAAATCTTACAATTATGTATATCAATCTAATAGGTTTAATTGATCTCTGTTGTGCATGATATTGAATAGCTATTAGGCGATTACGATTGCAGTTTTTGCCACAAGAATAATAAAAGGTGAGGCACAGGGATGGTCGATACAATTCCAAGCTACGAAGAGATGATGCCAGCGGTGCTTAAGGTGCTAGCTGACGGGCAACAAAAACCACTGAAGCAGGTTTATGATGACGTTGCAGCCCTCTATGGCTTTTCTGAAGAGCAGCTTGCGCTCACCTTGCCCAGTGGTAAACAAACCTACATTCGTAGCAGGGTTGGTTGGGCTAAAACCTACCTGGTTAAAGCGGGACTTATCCATCAACCTAAGCGTGGTATCTGCGAGATAACTAGCAGGGGAAGGGAAGCTCTGGCGAGTGGTCAGCTCATTAATAACGATTACTTATCTCTGTTTGATACCTTTAATGACTTTAGAAGTGCCCACCAAGAGCAATCAACAGAACAAGGCAAAGTAGAGCGTTATGCCAGTATCAGTCATAACGATAATACTCAAACCCCAACAGAGTTAATGTCGCAAGCCTTTGCCGCCTTAAACTCAGCCCTTTCCGATGAATTAATTGAACAAATCCACACTCTATCGCCTAAGTTTTTCGAGCAGCTGGTGGTTGATTTAATGTTAGCCATGGGGTACGGCGGCAGTCAAAAGGATGCTGGTCAAGCAACCCAATACAGTAACGATGGTGGTATCGATGGCATCATCAAAGAGGATAAACTCGGACTCGATTCCATCTACCTGCAAGCCAAGCGCTATCGTGACAACACCGTCGGTAGGGCGGACATCCAAGCATTTGCCGGGGCGCTTGATATGCACCGTGCCCGCAAAGGGGTATTTATTACCACCTCCAGCTTCAGTAAAGACGCCCGCAAGTTCGTCTCATTAATTGAAAAGCGCATCGTGCTCATCGATGGCCGTGAACTCGCGGCGCTCATGATAGAGCACAATGTTGGGGTTTCTACCCGTGAGCTTTACGCCGTTAAGGCAATCGATTCAGATTATTTTTTGGAAGAGTGATGGAGCCTTGTTATGGGCACATTTTATTGCTTAGTAAATCTGAACCTTAAAAGTTCCCCCTCGAATGGCGGTCAACAAATAGTCGAATAATAGAGGCAAGGTCTGAATGGAACTGATAGATAACATTAATCGGCTACTTGGTGATGACCTAAGGCAGACACTTAAACCAGGTGCTCGGCTGAAAATCGCTGCTTCTTGTTTCTCTATGTATGCGTTTGAAGCATTGAAGGCTGAACTTGAGAAAATTGATGAGCTTCAATTTATCTTTACCTCTCCGACGTTTACCGCCAATGAGGTGACCGATAAGCTCCGTAAGGAGCGCCGAGAATTTCACATTCCCAAAGCTGATCGGGAACGCAGCTTATATGGGAGCGAATTCGAGATCCAACTTCGTAATAAACTCACCCAACGAGCAATTGCCAAAGAGTGTGCTGACTGGATGAGGCGTAAGGCTTCGTTCAGGTCTAATCGCAGTAAAGCCCCGATGCAGCAGTTTGCCAGTGTTCAAACCAGCGATAAATTGACGGCTTACATGCCATTACATGGATTTACTGCAGTCGACCTTGGCTATCAGCCTGGCAATGCGGTTTCAAACTTCGTCAATAAAATGGACGAACCAACGTTTACAGCTACCTACGTCAATCTATTTAACCAGATATGGCAGGATCCAGAGAAACTGGAGGATGTGACCTCGCAGATATGCGAACAGATAGAGTCTGTGTATCAGGAAAACTCGCCAGAGAGCATCTACTTTCTGATGCTGTACAACATCTTCAATGAGTTTTTAGATGATATTAACGAAGATGTGTTACCCAATGATCGTACCGGTTACCAAGAAACGCTCATTTGGAAGAAGCTCTTTAACTATCAGAGAGACGCTGCAACTGGAATCATTAACAAACTTGAGACCTACAGTGGTTGTATCCTGGCCGATAGCGTCGGATTGGGCAAAACCTTTACCGCCTTGGCCGTCGTCAAGTATTACGAATTGCGCAACAAGTCTGTGTTGGTTTTATGCCCAAAGAAGCTTGCAGACAACTGGCTGAATTACAATCGTAACCTCAAGACCAATATCTTTGCGCGTGACCGCTTCAACTATGATGTTCTTTGTCATACCGACTTAAGCCGCACTAGCGGAGAGTCGTTTGGTACGCCGCTGAATCGTATCAACTGGGGTAACTATGACCTGGTGGTGATAGATGAGTCGCATAACTTTCGTAATAACGACGCCTATAAGGATAAAGAAACCCGTTACCAGAAGTTGATGAACAAGGTTATCAGGGAGGGGGTTAAAACCAAGGTGCTGATGCTTTCAGCTACACCCGTGAATAACCGCTTTAATGATTTGCGCAATCAATTGGCGCTGGCTTACGAGGGAGAGTCCGAAAATCTCACCAAGAAGTTACGTACCGAAAAGACGGTGGAAGAGATATTTCGTGGTGCTCAAGCGAGTTTTAATGCTTGGGTAAAATTACAACCTGAAGAGCGTACAGCTAGGGCGATTCTTGACTCGTTGGACTTTGATTTCTTTGAGTTGCTCGATAGCGTCACGATTGCACGATCACGAAAGCACATCCAGACTTTTTACGATACCAAGGACATAGGGCAATTCCCTGAGCGCCGCAAACCATTATCATTTCACAGCCCACTCACAAATCGAACTGATGTGATGAGTTTTAATGAAATTTTTGGGCAATTATCCCAGCTCAAACTCGCAGTGTATGCACCGATTAGTTACATCCTGCCAAGTCGACTCAGAAAATACGAAGAGATGTACGATACTCAGGTGGGTGGGGGAAGGGGGAAACTCAGGCAAGCGGATCGCGAAAAGAGTTTGCAGGCGTTGATGACCACCAACCTATTAAAGCGCTTGGAGAGCTCCATTGAGTCATTCAGGTTAACGCTCAAGTCCTTGCGATCAAACCATGTGAATACCTTGGATAAGATCTGTGCTTTTAATCAGAGCACAGGAGCTACTGGCACTGGCTATAGCGTGGGAGATTTGACAGAGCAGTTGGAAAATCTGGACGCCGACGATGACGACCTCCCTTTGATAGGGGATGCCGAGATTGGCGGAAAGATTAAAATCAGTCTTGCAGACATGGACTTGCCTTCGTGGGAACATGAGCTGAAAGTTGATTTGGAAATCATTGATGCCCTGTTGACATCGATGAACAAAATTACCCCAGCCGATGACGCCAAGCTACAACACCTAAAGGCCTTGGTGTTTAGTAAAATCAACGCTCCTTTGAATCCTGGAAATAAGAAGATATTGATTTTCACAGCGTTTGCAGACACCGCTGATTATCTCTATGCCAATTTGGCGCCCGAGTTGTTGGAAACTCAGGGGTTGCACAGCGCCAAAGTCACAGGGAAAGGAGCGCCACAATCAACGCTAAAGAACAGTCAGTTGAAGAAAAGTTATGATTTCCAGGAATTGCTGACGCTTTTTTCACCGCGCTCCAAAGAAAAGGCCGTTGTATTGCCTAACGAACCCGCCGAAATCGACCTGCTTATCGGTACCGACTGCATTTCAGAAGGTCAGAACCTTCAGGATTGTGATTACCTGATTAACTATGACATCCACTGGAATCCCGTTCGTATTATCCAGCGGTTTGGGCGCGTAGATCGTATTGGTTCGTTAAACACCAGTATTCAACTGGTGAACTATTGGCCGGATATCACACTTGACGAGTATATCAACTTGAAAGAACGGGTTGAAAGCCGGATGATGATCGCCGACGTCACGGCAACTGGTGATGATAATGTGCTCTCGGCGCAGGCAAATGATGTTACTTACCGCAAAGAACAACTGCGGCGTCTTCAGGAAGAGGTCATTGAGCTCGAAGATCTTAAAACCGGTGTATCTATAACTGACCTTGGGCTCAACGACTTTAGGATGGATTTGCTCAACTATGTGAAAGCACATGGTGAACCTAGGCACATACCCAACGGAATGCATGCTGTCGTGTCAGCAAACCCGATGTTAGATCTAGAGCCCGGGGTTATTTTTACCCTGAGAAATCGTAATCCTGATGTGAATGTGAATCAACATAACAGGTTACACCCTTATTATCTTGTCTACATTGCGCAAAGCGGTAAGGTTATTAATGACCATACAGAGGTAAAGCGTTTGCTTGACTTGGTACGCAGTGGCTGCAAAGGGCAGGCATTACCCATTGCTATTGCCTGTCAGTCATTCAACAAAGAAACCAATGACGGCAGAAACATGCAGCGTTACTCAGAGCTCCTTGGTATGACAATCCGCTCGATGATCGAAGTCAAAGCAGAAAAAGACCTCGATAGCCTTTTCAGCTCAGGTAAAACCTCTGCGCTGACTAACACAATCGCTGGATTGGATGACTTTGAGCTTATTACCTTTTTGGTTATTCAGGAGACTGAATGAGTAATTCGCTGGCAGCCGCCGCCAAGACGGCCTTGATTAGTTATCCCAAACAAGCGGAGTTTGGGCGTGTGGTGCCAAAAAATAAAATTTATGAACACAGCAGCGCAAATACCAAGCAAAAAGAGCTGTTTATTGAACAGGTTGAGCAGATAGTTTGGCAGTACAAGCTTGCGCCGGAAACTATTAACCTGCCGGCCAAGCCAGAGGTGCCTGAACTGCAGATTTTTAGCATTCGACTTAAAACGCCTGAGCTAGATTGGGATGTGTTGCGCTGTATCGATGGCGCAGTACCGTATCCTATTATCTTTGAGCTGTGTTTTGCTGGCAGAACACAAGTAGTTGCCGCGTACAAACGCCCACATGAGGCAGACGCCAATCGCTGGGTAGTGTCGGATTACTTCGCCACAGCCTGGTTACAAAGCGACAGTGTCAGGGACCCTATGCCGACAACACTCAATTTAGCATTGCTGTACGAACAGCTCATGATGCGACTACTCCCGGTAACCGCAAGACCGCATGAACCCCTCGCTGAACTGTTTGAACGGGGTGTTCAGGTAAAGGCAAAGCAGCGTGAGATTGAAAAGGTTGCTTGTAAGCTTGCCAAAGAAAAGCAATTCAACCGCAGGGTGGAGATGAATGCGTTATTGCGGAAGTTAAAAGCTGAACTGGTAGAACTCTCGTGTTGATTGATAAAAACAGAGTCAAGGGAAGACAACAAAAATGAAGATTCAATCCGTTCGTATCAAGAATTTCAGAGCATTAAAAGATGTTACTATTCCTTTCGACTCAGTGACAACCTTCATTGGGCCGAACGGTGCCGGAAAATCTACGGTGCTTCGGGCACTCGACTGGTTCTTCAACGGCAAACCTGGTTCGTTGACGGAAAAAGACTGTTCTTTTGGGGCGATAGAGCAAGACATTGAAGTTCAAGTCACATTCTACGACCTCACTGAAAAAGACCGTGAGGCGCTTGGCAAGTATGCGCCTGAAGGTGCAGTCACCTTCACAGCATGGAAATGCCGTTCACCAGATGGCGTCGAAGTCCTCTCTGCCAACGCAAAAGGATTTGCTGCCTTCAATGCAATCAAAGCGGCAAACAGCGCGACTGCAAAAAAGGAACTGTACAAAACTCTCCGCGTTAGCAGTCCTGAACTTGCATTGCCAGAGGCGAAAACAGGTCCTTTAGTTGACGAGGCCATGATAACGTGGGAAGCATCTCACATGGACCAACTTGTCGATGCGCCTGAATCACTGCAAACCAATTTCTTCGGTTTTAACAGCGGCGGAAAGATGAGCGGGCTCTTTGACTTTGTCTTAGTAACTGCCGACCTTAGGGCCAGTGAAGAATCGCTTGATGGCAAGTCAAGTATTATTGGGCGTATCCTTGAGCGTTCTGTAGACCGCGCTGCTGCTGATGAGGAAATTGCGAAGATTGTCGAGGAATCACGAGCACAACAGCAAAAAGTGTATGAAGAGAAGTTTAAGGGGCAGCTCGAAGCAATAACATCGCAGCTTAACGAGGTTGTTGCGTCTTATTCGCCAGGGCGAACCGTTACTGTTTCTCCTGCCGAGGTTGAACTTAAAGCCCCCAAGACAACCTTCGAAGTGGCTGTACTTGATGGTTCAACCGAGACGGCAGTGGACCGACAGGGGCATGGCTTCCAACGGACGATTCTAATCTCGGCGCTCCAGCTTTTAGCGCAGTCAGGAGCAGCGTCAACAGATGGGGTTATTTGCTTGGCGATTGAAGAGCCTGAGCTCTTTCAGCATCCGATCCAAGCTCAGGCCTTCGCGAAGGTTCTCCGGGCTCTTGCGGAGGATTCGAGCAAACGCATCCAGGTGGCTTATGCGACGCATAGCCCCTACTTCCTTGAGGCTCGCCATTTTGATCAAGTCAGGCGATTGACGCGATCATCAGGAGATACTCCGACTGTGACAATCCACTTTGCCACTGTTGATGATGTGAAGGCTCGACTGTACCAGATAGTGAATGCTGATGTGGTAGAACGTCAGTTAGACGGCGTTGTTTCGGATCAACTGGCCGTAGCGCTCTTTGCTCATCGCGCTTTTCTTGTGGAGGGCACCACCGAGTCATCGATATTCCACGGTATTGGCGACAAGATATCTCTTGGTGCGCTTGAAGCCACTGGCATTTCCATCGTCCCTGTTGGAGGTAAGACGTCGATCCCTCTTGTCCATGCAATCCTGTCCGCGATCGGTATCCCTGTTTATGCGCTCTTCGATGCCGACAGAGGGTGTGAGGCACGAGCGAAAGCTAAAGGAAAGCAGCAAAACAAGATCGATGAAGAACTGGCAAAGAATGCCAAAGAGAACCGGACAATACTGAAATACTTCGGTATTGCAGAAGAGGATTTTCCGGGAGCTACCGTTAGTGCCACAGTCGCCATTTTTGAAGACCATCTGGAATCGTTTCTCATAGCTAACTGGCCTGAGTGGCTAACCGCCTGCAATGAATTAGAGGCAGCCACAGGCGTTAGTCTTGTGAAGAATCAACTCGCATACCGGACTGCAACACTTAGGGCCGAAGGAACCGTTCCTGAGATGCTTAAACAAATTCTTGCCAAAGTAAAAGGAGTTTAGCCATGCACGAGATCATTTGCCCACACTGCAAAAAAGCATTCAAGATAGATGAAGCTGGATACGCAGACATCCTAAAACAAGTTCGTGATAGCGACTTTGAACAGCAGTTGCATGAGCGGCTCGAACTGGCAGAGCAAGATAAACGCAATGCTGTTGAGCTTGCAGAGGCCAAGATTGCTGGTGAATTGCAAAAAGCTGCATCTGTTAAGGATTCTGAAATCCAGGAACTCAAGGCAAAGCTCGATGCCAGTGACGTTACCAAGAAACTTGCGGTTAGTGAGGCGCTGAGTGCCGTGGAAAAGGATCGCGATACGCTGGCAAATGCCTTGGAGAAGATTAAGCAAGAAAAGGAATCTGCCGCTCAACTGGCGGAGGCAAAACTCCTGAACGAGCTTCAAAAAGCGGCCGCAGCCAAGGATACTGAACTCCAAGAGCTGAAGGCCAAGCTTGATGCTAGCGAGGTAGCCCAGAAACTTGCCGTTAGCGAAGCACTGAGTGTTGTAGAAAAGGATCGTGACGCACTGGCGAGCATGTTGGAGAAGCTCAAGCACGAACAGGCCTCCGCCGCTCAGCTGGCCGAAGCGAAACGCCTGAGCGAATTGCAGAATGCTGCAGCCATCAAAGATGCAGAGATCCAGAGTTTGCAAGCCAAGCTCGATGCAAGTGAAGTTGCGCAGCAGCTTGCTCTCACTCAAGCGCTCAGTGTGGTTGAAAAGGAGCGTGATGACTTGAAGAGTGGTCTTGATAGAGCGGCTCTTGAAAAGCAGCTTGCCGAGAAGGCACTTAAAGATAAGTACGAGACCCAACTTAAGGATCGTGACGATGCCATCGAGCGTCTGAAGGATCTGAAAGCGAAATTATCAACCAAAATGGTCGGTGAAACCCTGGAGCAACATTGCGAGATTGAGTTTAACCGTCTCAGAGCCACAGCTTTTCCGTTGGCTTACTTCGAGAAAGACAACGACGCGCGCACTGGCAGTAAGGGCGATTATATCTTCCGTGACCTGGATGAAGCAGGCACGGAAATTGTCTCTATCATGTTCGAGATGAAAAACGAAAACGATGAAACAGCGACCAAAAAGAAGAATGAAGACTTCCTCAAGGAGCTCGATAAAGACCGTAACGAAAAAGGCTGCGAATATGCGGTGTTAGTGTCGCTGCTGGAGCCTGATAATGAGCTCTATAACGCCGGTATCGTTGACGTATTTCACCGCTACCCGAAAATGTACGTCGTTCGCCCGCAGTTCTTTATTCCGATCATCACGCTGCTGCGCAACGCTGCGATGAAATCGCTACAATACAAAACCGAGCTGGCCTTGGTGAGGTCGCAGAACATTGATATCACCAACTTTGAAAATCAGCTGGATAGTTTCAAGGATGCGTTTGGCAAAAACTATGACTTGGCAGCACGTCGATTTAAAACGGCCATTGATGAGATTGACAAGTCGATTGACCACCTGCAAAAAACCAAAGACGCCCTGCTGGGAGCAGACCGCAACCTACGGCTGGCCAACGATAAAGCACAAGATGTGACGATCAAAAAGTTGACGCGGGACAACCCAACCATGGCGGCAAAGTTTGCCGAACTCAAGCATGACACTGCAGCTGAGACGGAATAAGCCAACTTTTTAGCTGAAGCCGTAGCGCTTAGGTGCTGTACTGCCTAAACATTAGAAGAATAAATGGAACCAATAATGGAAAAACTGAAAATGCATAGCCCCAATCTGGTGGCTCAGAATATTGAGCAATTGGCGGCGTTGTTTCCAAGCTGCGTCACCGAATCACGCGGCAAAGATGGCAAACTTAAACAGGCCATCGATTTCGATTTGCTTAAACAAGAGCTCTCGACCCATATCGTCGAGGGGCCACAGGAGCGTTATGAGCTCAACTGGCCGGGTAAGCGCAAAGCGCTGCTAACGGCCAATGCACCGATTGCCAAGACCCTGCGACCTTGCCAGGAAGAAAGCGTGGATTTCGATACCACCAAGAACCTGTTTATCGAAGGCGATAATCTCGATGCGCTGAAATTGCTGCAAGAGACCTATCTGGGCAAGGTCAAGATGATCTATATCGATCCGCCATACAACACGGGAAATGACTTCATTTATGAAGATGACTTCGCCGAAAGCAGTGAAGAATTCTTAAGGAGATCAAACCAAGTCGATGAAAAAGGAAATCGCCTTGTCACCAATAAAGATTCGAATGGCCGTTTTCATTCAGATTGGTTGTCAATGATATATCCAAGAATTAAGTTGGCTAAAAATCTCCTCTCCGATGACGGAGTGCTTTTTCTCACGCTGGATGACACCGAAGTTGCAAATATGCGACGCATAGGTGATGAAATTTTCGGTGATGGCAACTTTGTGGCAAACGTTGTATGGCAAAAAAAATATGCAGTGGCAAATGATGATCCTGGAATCGGTGTAATGCACGACCACGTTCTTGTCTATAGAAAATCGCAGGCTTTCGTCAGAGGCTTGCTACCACGCAAAGCAGAGCAAAACGAGCGCTACAAAAATCCAGATAATGACCCTAGGGGCGAATGGGCTTCAGATAATTACGTTAGTAACAAATCCAAAGATGAGCGACCCACTCTCTGGTATTCAATTACGCATCCTCGAACAGGCGAGGCGGTTTGGCCAGAAGAACATGCGGTCTGGCGATACTCCAAGGAAAAACACTTGGAAATTGAACGCGAAGGTAGGCTATTTTGGGGGCCTAATCAGTCTTACAAGAAACCGAGGCTTAAGCGTTTCCTAAACGAGGTTAAACAGGGAATTGTCCCTCCGACTTGGTGGACGTTTGCGGAGTGTGGGCACAACGATGAAGCGCAAAAAGAAACAGCAGCGCTACTTGGCCAAAAAGTGTTCTCTACACCGAAGCCGATTCGGCTGATCGAGAGAATGATTACTATTGCAGGTGCAAAGGATGGAATCATTCTGGACTTTTTCGCAGGCTCTGGTTCAACTGCACACGCAACCTTGAAAGCTAATGCACAAGATGGCGGCTGTCGCCAATACATTGCAATTCAACTTCCTGAGCCGCTGTTAGAAGACAATAATACTCAAAAAAGTGCGGCTATATTTTGTAAGAAAATTGGTGTTAAGACAAATATTGCCGAATTGACGAAGGAACGCCTTCGTAGAGCAGGTAAGGAGATTCTAGAGAATTGTCCCAATGAGAACTGGAACAAGGATGTAGGTTTTCGTGTTCTGAAAATAGACTCATCGAACATGTCTGATGTTTATTACAATCCTGATGCGATTACCCAAGCTGATCTGTTTGCTCAAGTCGAAAATGTCAAAGAAGATCGCACAGAAGAAGATTTGCTGTTCCAGGTCATGTTGGATTGGGGAGTGGATCTTGCCTTGCCAATTCGCCGTGAAACCATTGCCGGTAAGACAGTGTTCTTTGTCGATGCCGACGCGAATAACTGCCAGGGTGCCCTGGTAGCCTGTTTTGATAAAACCGGGGCGGTGAATGAAGCTTTCATCAAAACGTTAGCGGCTTTTTCACCGCTGCGACTGGTGTTCCGCGATGCGGGCTTTGCCTCCGATGCGGCAAAAATCAATGTGGAGCAGTTGCTTAAGCAGTTAAGCCCCACCACCGATGTCAAGACTATCTAACGGGGTGAGGTGATGAAACTAAAGTTTAAACACCAGGCCTATCAGGCAAACTCGGTTCAAGCGATCGTCGATTGTTTTAAAAGCCAACGGCATGATGACGCGGCGCGCCGGTACAGAATAGATCCAGGCTCGGATACCAAAGGTCATATTGGTTCAACGGTAGTGGTTGACGAGGGTTTTAAAAATGCGGATTTACAATTAACCAGTGAGCAGCTGTTGGCCAATATTCAGGCGGTGCAGGCCCGGCAGTATTTACCACAATCCACTAAACTGGTGGCGAGTAAAGCAAGCCCGCTGAATCTGGATATCGAAATGGAAACCGGTACGGGTAAAACCTACTGCTATGTGAAAACCATTTTCGAGCTCAACAAGCAATACGGCTGGAGCAAGTTCATTATTGTTGTGCCTAGCATTGCGATCCGCGAAGGCGTCTATAAATCGCTGCAAATTACCGCTGAGCATTTCCTTGAGGATTACCACAAAAAAGCTCGCTTCTTTATTTACAACTCCAAGCAATTGCATGAGCTTGAAACCTTCTCATCTGATGGCGGCATCAATGTCATGGTCATCAACGTACAGGCCTTCAACGCCCGGGGAGCCGATGCACGTCGGATCTATGGTCAGGAGCGCACACTTGCCGATGGTACTAAGGTGCTCGAAGGGCTGGACAGTTTTCAATCGCGAAAGCCCATCGATATCATCAAGGCTAATCGCCCTATTATGATCCTCGATGAGCCGCAGAAGATGGAGGGCGCGAAGACCCTCGACTCTTTTGCCGAGTTTAACCCACTGTTTATGCTGCGCTATTCAGCTACGCATAAGACTGAGCATAACAAGGTATTTCGACTCGACGCGCTGGATGCCTACAACCAAAAGCTGGTAAAGAAAATCGCTGTGCGTGGTATTACAACCAAAGGGCTTGCTGGTACCAATGCCTACCTCTATTTGGAGCAGATAGAGGTTTCAGCGAAAAAAGCACCGGTCGCACGCCTCGAGTTTGAAGTTCGCCTGACCAGTGGTGGGATAAAACGTGAGGTCCGCAAGGTTAACAAGGGTTACAACTTGTTTGAGCAGTCCAACGGACTTGACCAGTATCAGGGATTCGTTGTCTCAGACATTAACGCGAATACCGATACCATCAGCTTTACCAATGGTGTTGAGCTGACCGCTGGCGATGCCTGTGGAGATGTCAGTGAGTCAGCGCTGCGCCGGATGCAGATCCGCGAGGCGGTTAAAGCACACTTTGAAAAAGAGCGTCAGTTGTTTGGGCAAGGCATTAAGGTGTTGAGCTTATTCTTTATCGATGAAGTGGCCAAGTACCGCGATTATTCAGCGGCGGATGAGAAGGGTGAATACGCTCGGATGTTCGAAGAAGAGTACCTGCAAGAGCGAGACAATCACCTTGGGTTATTTGATGGCGAATATCAGACCTACCTTAAGGACATTGCGGTTGAGAAAACCCATAATGGCTATTTCTCTATCGACAAAAAGTCAAAACGCTTGGTTGACCCGGTGGTCGGCAAAAAGGCGACAGAAACAGACGACGTCGATGCCTATGACCTGATCCTTAAAGACAAAGAGAAACTGCTGAGTTTTTCTGAACCAACCCGTTTTATCTTCTCCCATTCAGCGTTGCGTGAAGGCTGGGATAACCCGAACGTGTTTGTGATCTGTACCCTTAAGCACAGTGATAACACCATTTCACGCCGCCAGGAAGTGGGCCGAGGTTTACGTTTGGCGGTGAACCAGTTTGGTGACCGCATGGATGACCCTCTGCGAGTTCATGATATTAATCGCTTAACGGTTGTGGCGAGTGAGAGCTATAAGGATTTCGTTGCAGCCTTACAAAGAGACATTAGTGACTCGCTCTCTGCCAGACCGCAAAAAGCGGATGCTAAGTATTTTACGGGTTTGGTACTGCATACAGAGCAAGGCGATATCAAGATCTCCGAAGAGATGGCCAGAAAGATAGAACGTTATCTGGTTAAGAATGATTACACCGATGAGCAGGACCGAATTACCGATACCTACTTGAAGGCAAAAGAAGAAGGTACCTTGGCACGATTGCCAGAGGAGCTGCAGCCGTTTGCCGATCAGATAGTTACTATGTTGGATGCCGTCTATAGTGATAAGCGCTTGCCTGATGTGGGTGATGACCGTAAAGGAAAGATAAACCCGCTCAACAGTAATTTCGATAAAAAGGAATTTCAGGAGCTCTGGTCGCGGATTAACCACAAAGCTATCTATCAGGTTGAGTTTGATTCAAGTGAACTCGTTAATAAAGCGAGTCGTGCACTGGATGCCAAGCTACGGGTGGAAAAATTGCACTTCAACATTGTTCGCGGTGAACAAGTTGACGGGGCGACCGCCGAACAGTTGAAAGCAGGACAGGGTTTTATGGTTTCAGAGACTGAGCGTGAGGAGTACCAACACTCGGTCCACTCGTCAGTGAAATATGATCTGCTGGGTAAGGTAAGTGAGCTGACTAAACTTAAACGCAGTACGGTTGCTGCCATTCTGCAAAAAATAGATCCCACGATTTTTGCCCAATTCAGGCACAATCCGGAAGATTTTATCAGTAAGGCGGCGCTGCTCATTAATGAGCAAAAGGCGACTATGGTCGTTGAGCATTTAACCTATGATCTGTTGGAAGAAAGGTTTGATACCTCAATCTTTACCGCTGGTCAGGTCAAGCAAGACTTCACAAATGCAGGTAATCCACTGAAAAAGCATATCTATGATTACCTGGTGACTGATTCAGAGGTTGAGCGGAAGTTTGTGTTTGGTGATACCAAATCAGATGAGCAAGGTGGATTGGAGCTAGCTAAAGAGGTCAGTGTCTACGCTAAGTTACCTAAAGGTTTCTTTATTCCGACCCCGGTTGGTAACTATAACCCCGATTGGGCCATCGCTTTTGAAGAGGGGGCTGTCAAGCACGTCTATTTTGTCGCGGAGACGAAAGGCTCAATGGCTTCGCTCCAACTGAAAGGAATGGAAGAGGCAAAAATTGAATGTGCTCAGCGTTTTTTCAACAAGCTCAATGCTGAGCTTGCCTCGAAGAATGTCACTTACAACGTTGTGGACAATTTCAAAAGCTTGATGGACTTAGTGCGCTGACAAAGATTAGGTGCGACGTCATCTGACGCATCATTTGGGAAAGGTGAGAGTTACCGGTTTGATCAAGGTTTCGAACCTTTGGTCAATTTAAAAGGAGTTAACTCTCACCTTTAGGCCACCAGAACGAAACTCATGCCAATGGCCATAATTGCTTCTTTGAGGTGCCAAATGCACAGGGTAATTCAGCCAAGAGACGTTGTTTTATTTGTTTTAGTCGCGGGGGCCTCGTTGTAGCGGCCTGACTATATGCGATTTGGTTAATATTAAAAGGAATTTACGTTGGAAGTAGAAATTTGGGACGGCGGTCTTCAAGAACACGAAGTTGAAGCCATTGAAAAAATAAAAAACGTCTTTTCGGGCAATGATTCTCAGGTGGCAAAGGAACGTGCCGGGGGCTCACTTGGCGATCAACTGCAAAACCTTGGGTTTGGAAAGGACCAACGTAAAAGAAATGGCAGCAATGGAATGCTCCCTTGGAAGGGCTATGCAGGATTTCGTTTTGTTGAGGCAAAAAAAGAAGGTGAATTCGATTTAGTTATTGTCACCCACTGCAATGCCATCATCGTTGAGTTGAAAAACTGGAACCATCAGCCTGTGACGCAACGAGGTGATAATTGGTACAAAGGTGAGCAAAATATGGGACGCTCGCCGGTCAGTGTGACCCGTGGCAAAAAGTTCATGCTCGACAAAAAGTTGAAGCGCCTTGCTAATCAATTTACAAACAAAGGTTACCCTCCTCAAGTGCATTTCTTCGTTGTGATGACTGGGAATGCCGATTTTAGTCAGTTGCCAGCGGATCAGCTCCTTCATACTGTCTCATTGAACGATTTCCTTAAATTTGCTGATCGAAATATTTTTAATAACCAATTCAGGCCACACCCTAACGCACAGAATTTGAATAAAGATTTCCCTATCTTCGATACGTTATTCTTAGGTGTTCAAACTGCACCCAAAGCGCTCAGAGTAGATGGCTATGAAGCCAAGGAAAAGATTTTCGATCATCCGAAAAATGTTTATCGGGAGTACCTTGCAAAGTCTGAGATATCCTCTGGCTCAGAAGTATTACTGCGTGTCTGGAACTTCAAGAATGCCCCTGGAAGTAAAGGCTACACACCAGAAGGAAGAGTTGAGATTGTTTCACGCGAGCGTGAAGTATTGCACTATATCAATCACCAGAACCGGGACCTTTACAACCACTGCTTGCGTTCACTGACGAGCGTCCAAAAAGATGCAGTTACCGCAGAATACTGTGAAGTATACGAACTTCCACCTGGCCATGTCCGCTTTAACGAGTTCATCGGAAAATATGGTAATGCATTTTCTGACTTGGACCGCTTAAACATCACTAAGCTTTTGATTGCCAAGTTTGGTGATCTGCATGAGATAAAAATCGCTCACAGAGATATTGCGGATCATAGTCTTTGGCTCTCTCCTTCTAAAGAAGTCGCACTTTCAAGCTTTATTTCGGCGTACCACCAACCTATTGGCACCGTTGGCGATTATCGTAAAAGTCTTTCTGTTGGCGCTGTTGAAGCACTAGACATGCTCGACGAGACGGATTTGACGCCCTTTCAGCAGGATGTTCATACCTTGGGGCTTGTTGCATGGCACTTGTTAAGTGCAAAGCGAATGTCTCCCAAGAGCTTAGAAACTGTTCAGGAGGACATGCTAAAGAGTGATAAATGGTACTCTGAAGTCTTGCTGGATGCTGTTGCTGCAAGATTCACGTCTGCAACAGAGTTCTTCGATGCGTTGAAGCAAGCAGAACCAGCAAGCGAAGCTTTTCCAACGTTTGATGACGCAGAGCTTGACCCCTATCGGCATCCCATCAATCACTCGCGTCAGTATCGCGAAGATGATGATTTTTTAGTCGAAACCGGCGAAAAGGAAGTCTATGTATCTGAAGGAAGACTTGTAAAGGCATGGTTGAATGTTGGTGGGCAGGGAGAACACCCTACAACAAATTTCCTGGTTTTGAAGTTTCTTAAGTTTTTGGATAAGTTATCCTCAGTAAAACCGACGTATCTGCCGCAAATCCGTGAGTATGGTATTGCTTCTAAGTCCTCAAGTCTGTATTTGGTTACAGATCACATTCAAGGAGAAACTTGGGATAAAGCGCTAATTGCTGACGATGAAAAAATCGAGCTAATTAGTAAGTTTGTTGCGGCAGTTGAGCATTTACACGACCTTGGAATATCTCATGGCGATATCCATCCTGGCAATGTGATGCTTGAGACTGAAAGCCGCTCTCTTTACTTAGTCGATATTCCTGATTTCTCACCGTCAGGCGAGGATCAAAAAAATCACCTCTACAGCCCCGAATATATTGATGGATGCACTTCTTTTGAGCGTGATAATTTTGCCGTGATGAAGATGTCTTGTGAGTTGTTAGGCCTGCAATGGGGGCACGAGTCTGAAACTTACCCAGCCTTGGCGACGGCAATTAGGGCTGAATTGGAGGACTTTCAATTTGGTTTCAGGGGATTGGGTCGCTTTAAGAAGGCGATATCCAGTGGCATCGGTTTGTCAGAGCAACCACTAATTGAGATTATAGTAAGCCGCACCGATGAAGCTATTACTCTCTTACCTGATAATGGACACCTTTACGTCAAAGTTGAGCCAAATCAGAAGGCGTCAAATGAAGTCAAAGTAACCTTTTCTGGGATCGGTGGTAGTTTTTCCGCATTTTACTGTAAAAAGCAGAGAGTACTGCAAGTTGGGTTAAAGCCATGGCCACGTACATCGATTCGAAAGCAGGATATAGATGAAAGTCAGTTTGAAATTGATACGGGAATAAGGATTATTCCCGGTCGGCCGCAAGATATGTCTGCTTTAACTAAGCTACTTAATGATCAAGAGTCGTTTGCTCGTGCGATTGAACTGGCTACTGCACCGGAAGATAAGTTAGAACCTGAAGACGAGCAAGAACAACAAGACGACCTTACTACTCAGCTAAAGGAAGCTTTCGCAAGGCTAGACGAACAAGCTTTGGAACCTTCTTCGGCAAAAAGGCTACAAATTTCGACAACGAAACTCTGGCGATCAATTTTGGATACTGAGACAGAATCTTATCCCAATATTGAAGTCAGCGGTGAAATTGTTCCTGTTGCAGAAGCCAAAGGTGAATTGTTGCTCCCTTACTCAACGGATATAGACCCTCTTGGTGGATTCAGCAGTAGCGATGAAGTCGAAGCATTAGTGGTTGATCAAGATGGGGCAGAGCGATTCATTGGCGAAGTGTCACTTAAGAAATCTGCGTTAAAGGAGATCCGTCTGGTCAAAACCCGTCAAGCAGCCTACTCGTTGACTGACTCAGATATTGTGTTCTTTCGTACCAAGCAGGATCGCGCATCGTACCAGAAGCGCAAACGAGCTTTGGAGCGACTACTCGACCGTGAAGGCGTAATGCCTGACTTAATCGATCTTTTCGATCCCTCTTGCAAAACTACTGCTCAAAATTACGGTATCACCTTAAGCGATTCAGATTTCTCCAGGTATGACCGAGAGGACCAATACGGAAATAGGATTAGTTTGAATGAGCAGCAACGGGACGCTTTTGCCAAGTTGGTCAATAATGGCCCACTCTCTTTATTACAGGGACCACCAGGGACTGGTAAAACAGAATTTATTGCCGCTTTTGTGCACTATTTGGTAGAAAAGCAGAACACCCAAAGAATTTTGCTTGTTAGCCAGTCACATGAAGCCGTGAATACTGCGGCAGAGCGGATCAGAAAGCATTGTGCTCGTCTGAATACACCTTTGGAAGTTGTTAGATTTAGTAACCGCGAAGGCGCTGTATCGCCAGGCCTGAAAGACGTTTACTCAAATGCGATTACAACGGAGAAGCGTGAACTGTTCAATGCTGAAAGTAAGTACCGAGTTGAAGCCTTGAGCGATGCGATTGGTCTGGAACCAGAGTTTATCTCGAGTGTTGTGTTAGCAGAGCTTAAGCTTTTTAAGCAAATTGACCATCTCGAGTCATTGCTATACCAAGTCAATGACTTGGTTGATGAGACGGACAGAAGAAAGTTGAAGGATGTTGCAATAGAACTCGACTCTTCTATCCGCTCCAAACTGAGTTCAGCGTATGGCATTAGCTTAGATTCTGAAGCTAAGGTCTCTGATGCCAAAGACTTACTGATTTCCAAGCTGTGTACCAATTATGGGGTAAGGCCTGATGAGGCTCGTCGTGTCAAAGCGATAGCAAAAATATCAAGGGATATGCAGGATGCCTTGTCGGGAGAGCGAGTTAACATTGATGAGTTTTATGCACGCTCCAGACAGCTGGTGGTTGGCACATGTGTTGGTATTGGGCAGGGGCACATTGGTATACAGGACAAAATTTATGACTGGGTTATCATTGATGAAGCTGCGCGTTCAATTGCGAGTGAATTAGCCATTGCGATGCAGTCTGCTAGACGCATTCTATTGGTGGGAGATCACCTACAGCTTCCTCCGTTATATTCCGATGCGCATAAAGCTGCGTTGGCAAGGAAATTAGGGATAAACAATTCGCGAACAGATATTGATGAAGTATTACAAAGTGATTTTGCTCGTGCGTTTAACTCTGTTTATGGTAGGCAGGCCAGCGCAGCGTTGCTGACGCAGTACCGTATGGCCCCACCAATTGGTGATTTGGTATCCAAGACCTTTTACGACGGAAAACTGCGAAATGGGGAGCGAGTTGTACCAGATGTCTATAAGAATGCGCCACAAGCCATTCGCAGTGTCGTGACCTGGCTTGACACATCTAGCTTAGGGCAGAGGTCGCATCATTCAGAAGACCGTGGGATGAGTATCTACAACCGCTGCGAAGCTGATCAAATTATTAATGTGCTCAAACAGGTATCAGAGAATACTGAGCTCGTCGCTGAACTCTTAAAGCTAATACATAAAGATGAAGCAGCAATCGGTGTAATTTGCATGTATGCCGAACAAAAAAGGCTAATTCGTCAGAAATTCAATCAAGAAATTTGGAGTGATGGCTTTAAGGATCTTGTCAAAATTGACACAGTTGATAGCTACCAAGGAAAGGAAAACAGAATAATTGTCTTGTCATTGACACGGTCTGATAAGCGACATTCTCCAGGCTTCCTGCGAGCACCAAATCGAATTAACGTTGCCATGTCTCGAGCCATGGACCGTTTGTTAATTGTTGGTAATGCGGACCTTTGGAAGGGTGTTAACAAGGAACTTCCGTTAGGTTCCGTTATTCGCTATATGAATGAGGGTGGTCAGCAAGCTGGGTACAAGTTTATTGCAGCTAAGCAGGGAGGTAACTGAAATGAGTCCGGAAAATGCTTTTACTTATCATGAGGTTGACTTTTTACTGCCAGCTCAAAGGTTTAATATTCAGTTCTCATATATTTCGCAAAAAGGGTTGCCTTTTATAAGAGAGTTTGTGCTGAGGCTTATACATGTTGCTCCAATGAGTAAGTCACATGTAGCAAACTATTTTGGACTAAGTCGGCTTGAGACTGAAGAAGCGATTTCTGATCTTGTTCAGCGTGGAGAGTTGGAACTGTCGCCGGATGGTAGGCTTACTTTAACAGAAAAATCAAAAGGTTACTTTTCTGATGTCGGTGAGATCCCATTGCTTTCTACCATACAGGATAGTGGCGCCTCGTTATCATTTGATTTAGCGACGTTCAGCTGCTTTAGTAATCAGAATATTCAGGACAAGTGGAAAGCAGGTATATTTCTGAAAATTGACGATAGTACGGTATCTCAAAGCGAAAAGCTGGTGGAAAAGCACTTTCAGCATCAGTTTAACCAGATCCTTGATAAGGACTATCTACCTAACCTATTGACGCTGGCGGGCAATCAACGCCCTTCTGTATACACTGTCAACTCGGTCAATAAGCTGCGCCAGCTACCGTTGCGTTTGAAAACAAAATTTCAGATGGACAACGATGGCAAAGCTGTCGAACGTGAAGACTTTGAAGAGCTAAATAGCTCTGAGTATGTTCATGAGTTGGTGACTATAGAGTTATCTCGTTTATCAAGACCTGATAACATGATGAGCCTTTTTAAGGCAATGGTCACACTCGGTGATGAAGACACCTTGAAGGTATTTGATAGCAAGACAAACCTTGTCAATCCTAACTTTGTTGAGGATTTGAAGATGTTGGAGGAGCATACCAAATCAGCAAGAGTAACCTTGCTAGGTCCTATTTATTCGACAAGCAACTGGGATACGTTCCAGAAGACACTAGCACCGGTCCTTGCAAAACGAATCAAGGCAAAAGTAGATACCGGCGGTACTCGATTTCGTTGGATTGCGCCTTCAGATCCATACTGGGCAAAGAGTGAAAGTTTCACTTCTTGCTTAAGTGATTTTGGCAATAAGTCGAGTACAAAACACAAAAACCTTTATAAGCCGACCCTGTATTTACCAATATCCGATGAGGGGAATTACCGAGCTGCTAGACAATGGGAGACAGAAATTGGGCAGTTCCATGGTGAGACAAAAGGGCTTGTTGAAGGTTTCTTGGATGGCAATGTCGAGATCCTTCACCTTGAAGATGAATTGGTAGCGGTTATTTATCATTTCACTCAACCAAAATCTTTACCTGTAACCATGCCTTTGGGATTTATCTCAACTGATCCCGCTACCGTTGCCAAAATCGGAAAACTAATAGCTGAATATATTAGTGGAAGCGCTTCGTTTGATAAGCCAAATGACTGCGGTCTAATTTCAGTGCTAGCAAAGAAAAGGTAACAGCACTTAATCGTGATGGCTTGGCGCTTTAGATATCGCGCCGGGTCATGAGGGTTTTCTGTCTATAGAGAAATAGTAGTACATTGCATTCAATCTTGCGTTTGCAGTCTCTAGATATTCGTTCTGGCCAGTTTACTTACAATTGATAGGGATACTTTTATGAACCATTGTTGGAGATTAGCCGTCAATTCTGAGTCAGAAGCAGACACTATGATTCTTGAAAGCTGTCTGTTGGCGCCAGCGGAACTTTATTCAAAACTGCGTCCACGGCACTGTGTGGTGTTAGCACAGTGGAACGAAGCTGAAACTGTCGGGGATGTCGTTGCTTTAGGCGTAGTGCTATCAGTTAATGTTCAAGACGGCAGTGCCAAAGTCTGTTGGGCTCGAGCAGACATCACCCTTAAACCGAATCCAAGCGGCAGGCAGTTTTGGCGAAACAAGCCATTTTTTAAATTCGCTGACGATGTATGCGTGCGCTATATGCTTGCAGATTTATTCGCCGAACACTTCCCCGAACTGGATGACATGGAGTTTGGTAAAATCCTTGGCCTTAAATCGCCGGGTAATAGTGGTCAGTATCTCGATGTACCCGGTTACGTGTACTTGATCGAATCGGAATACGGTTACAAAATAGGCAAGACTGTAAATATAAAATCTCGTACCCGGCTATTCGAAGTGAAGTTGCCGTTTCCGATTAAGCTTATCAATTACAGCTGGTTTGATAGTTACTCCAAAGCGGAACGGGAGTTACACGTCCGATTTGCACATAAGAGACGGGAAGGTGAGTGGTTCGATTTAGACCAAGCAGACTTGGATTATATTAAAAGCCAGGGCGCTCAGATACCGGTGGCTGGCTTGTGAAGGATTATAAACAATTATTAAAACCTAGAGACCGCATCCTGAAGTCATCATTGATATAAATGTACAAAGTGACTATCGGTGAGAAACAGTGATTTAAACTGTGCTGATAAACGTTATATTTAAAATTATGCAATTATTACAAAAAGTTAATGTTTGATTTTTCATCTTATATGGGTTGTTCTGCTTGCTGCAGGTTTGGGAGGTATTAATGATTACCAAGCGTCGCAAAGTCAAATCCACAGCATTCTCTGATTTTGTGCGCAACGCATCATTTAGGGAGAAAAGAAAGTTTTTTACAAAAATTATCGAAGAGGCGACCCAAAAACAAAAAGAGGTGATAGCCAAAGCGAATGAGAATGATGGTTAGTTATATGGCATGCTTGTTGTGGCACACCTAAACTTAAACACCATGCAAGCGTTATCTCACGTTTGCCAGTTAGCGATGAAGCCGTTGCTCAAACAACGTCTGATCTACGCATTGAAGCCATCAAAATAAATCACAGATGTACGAATAGCAGTTAAATATGGCGACTAGTGCTAGTTATAGTTAAATTTTTATTGACTTCCCGGTAAGCTTGTAAAAATAAATGAATTCAATTAGTTATGCTGTTATTTTGAGCTGAAGTCGAGGAGCCGGATTCCCAGGGTAAGTCATTGGTCTAATTGAAAAAAACATCAAAAATCAGAAGTAATGCAAAAAGTAATGCAGCCCTGCCTTCTGCTTATATTAATTTTATTTTTCAATACGTTATATCATGAAGTAGACTCCCTCTCTCACCGCCAAATTAAAGCAAAGGGAATCAGTATCTTACTGGTTCCCTTTGTTGCTCTGGGACCTATTTGGGACCATTTCAGGGTGTTCTAGTCCGTTATTATCCTCACTAAAACCCATCATTTCAGAGATACGATTAGCCATTCTTAGTGAGTCCTTAGGTTTTTGCCACATTAGCTATGTTATTCGTTGTCATTCTTTTACGCGCTTGAACTAAGGTATAGCCGCCACTTAATACTATGAGTAGGCTTCCCAGAATAGTCAGCAAATCTGGGGATTCTCCAAATATAAATATTCCTAAAGCTAAGGCAAAGAGTAAACGTGTATAACGAAAGGGGCTTACTACCGATACATCTCCAGTGCGCATAGCGATTGTCAGCGCATTATAGGCAACTACACCAAAGACGATTGCTCCAATTATTTGTATTGCTGCGGTAGCACTAAACTGTATTGCTTCATTTTGGTAAATCAGTATCGCTAAGCCTGTAGGAATCAACACAAAAAAACCATACACTCCAAGCTGCATATTAGATAATACGGGAGAGGCTGCGCGTGTTGCTAAATCGCGTCCTGCAAAACCTAAGGTAGCGATAACGGCGAATAAAGATGTGGCCTCAAAACCATCAAGTCCTGGACGAATGATCATCAGCACGCCCATAAAACCAATCAATACTGCAAGCCATCTCTTGTGATTCACTTGTTCACCGAACAACAATGCCGCGCCAAGCATGGCGATTAAAGGTGTGGCTTGCAAAATAGCGGATGCACTTGAGAGTGGTGTTAACGTGATGGCTTAAGCAAAACAGAATCGGCCGACGATTTCACATAGTGCACGTACTAATATGGGGGTAGACAAGACTGCAGGATGAAGCACAGTTTCACCCTTTCGCCAGGTTAACAGTATAAAAATCAACATTCCACCTAGGCCAAATAACGCTAAAATGAGGCCGATAGAGGTGGTTTCTGCTGCGGATTTGATCAGCATGTCTTCAATAGAAAATGCTGCCATCGCAGCAACCATAAACAGACTACCTTTTCTATTATTCAAAATAAATTCCCTAAATGCTTAGACGCTATCTCTAGTCAAAAAGTTTTGTCATGAGAGTTCTGGTTTAATCAACAAAGACACAGAAGTTACGATATAGCTTATTAGAATCCAATAGAAACATCATTTTCTGATCACTATAGCAAGCTTTCTCTGCTTATCTGAATAGGATTCGCTGCTTAAGGTAGTAATGATTCTGGCTTAAAAATAAATAGGGATAATAAGCATTAGCAAGAAATGATAATAGATACAGATATGGTTTTTTTATCTATATCAGATGGCAAGTTAAGCCTCTTTTTACCATAAGGATTATGGTTGGTGTATTGTTTTAATATTATCAACTTGTGCGGCTAGTATAAGATATTGATGTCAGGTATGTGCTGCTGTTTTTCAGCTTTTATGATGAATAACATTGTTTGAAAGAGGTCTATATTGTGAGGTTAATTTTATATGTAGTAGTCTTAAGTCAATAATGGCAACGCTTAAATAATCCATCAGTTGATTTTATACTAAGTGATTTTGTATTGGGGATTTAGTGTTTTTAGGTTTATATAAAATGAAATTGCGTTGAATGGTACTGAAAAGTTAACTAAATAACTTTGGGGAAATGATTAATCGCTTAACTAAAACTGAGCGATTAATCATATTAACGAAAAAGTCTTATTGTTTTAAAAATTAACTTTGGATATTAATCGTTACTTTCTCGATGACGATAGGTTCACGGGGCACGTCTTCGTGGCCAGCGACCGTGGAGGTTTTGACTTTCTCAATTTGCTGGATAATGTCCATTCCCGCAGTAACCTTACCAAATACCGCGTAGCCCCAACCGTTATTGGTGGTGGCAGTATGGTCTAAAAAGTCATTATTGGCTGTGTTGATGAAGAATTGCGCGGTGGCCGAGTGAGGCGCATCGGTGCGAGCCATAGCGATTGTGCCTATGGTGTTACTTAGGCCTTTGTTGGCTTCGTTAACGATAGGCTCGTGGGTTGGTTTTTCCTTCATTTTTGCGGTAAACCCGCCGCCTTGGATCATAAAGCCTTTGATCACTCGGTGAAAAATCGTGTGTTCAAAGAAGCCTTCTTCACAATAGCGGACAAAGTTTTTTGAACTGACAGGCGCATGTTCAAAATCGAGTTCTATAGTGATGTCGCCTAGATTGGTGCTAAATGTAATCATGCTAATATCTTCTATCTTAATGAGTTTTTATATCTAATAAGTCACGACTTGTACTGAGTTATTACTTAGTTTTAGGGCCGCTATTCCACGGATTAAAGGGCGCGCTGCGACCTGTTGTCTCGTTACCATTGTCAGTCTGAATAGATTGCGGCCGTGTTACATTGGCTTTAACCTCTGGCTTTGATTTCGCGCTGCGATGCTTTTTCGCATGGGCGGTTTCAAAGGAGCCTTCTTTCGCGGGGCGCGAGGATCTGGCCTCAGGTGCCCGGGCTTTAAAGGTTTTTGGCGTAGTATTTTTGGGCACAAAATCGAGAATAGACACAGGCACTTCTTTGTTCGGCACAAAGCCTTCAATTTCTTTACGCACTATGAGGTGACCTAGACGCCGCTCGATAGCACATAGATTCCTAAAATCATCTTTAGAAACAAAGGAGATGGCTTCGCCGCAGGCGCCTGCACGACCGGTTCGGCCAATACGGTGAATATAATCATCGGCTTCATCGGGCAAATCATAATTGACCACACGGGTGAGGGCGTCGATATCGATACCGCGGGAAGCAACGCCAGTCGCGACTAAAAAGCGTAGTTTGCCAGATTTGAAATCCACTAATAGTTGCTCGCGTACCGCTTGGCTGCGACCGCTGTGAATGGCTTCGGCGGCAATGCCACGTTTTTCGAGTTGGCTAACCAGTTTGGCGGCGCCTTGTTTCGTCTGGATAAAGATCAGTGCCTGTTCCCACGCTTGTTCAGTGATGAGTTTGCTTAACAGGGCCGACTTTTTATCTTTATCGACAGTGATCAACCATTGGTCGATTTGCGGTGCATTTGCGCTGTCGCGGGCAATTTCAATTTCGACAGGGTTTTCAACCGCTGTTTTCGCTAAAAAGCGCACTTGCTTAGATAAGGTTGCCGAAAACAACAGATTTTGGCGTTCTGTTGGCAGACGTTCGATGATCTTATTGATGTCTTCGATAAATCCCATATCGAGCATTCTATCGGCTTCATCTAGGACTAATACCGAGATTTCATCGAAATGAATCGCTCTTTGGGTGTACATATCGAGCAATCTACCGGGTGTTGCCACCAGAATATCGACGCCTTCAATAAGACGCTGTTTCTGCGGTGTGGCATCCACGCCACCATACATGGCCATAGACGTCAGCGGCAGGTATTTGGCGTACTTGGCAATATTGTCTTCTACCTGAACGGCCAATTCGCGGGTTGGCGTTAAGATTAATGCACGAACGCGTTTAGCACGGATTTTCGGCATGTCGGCGAACATTTGCAGTATTGGCAACACAAAACTGGCGGTTTTACCTGTACCTGTTTGCGCGCCAGCAAGCAGGTTTTTGCCTTTCAAGATCACCGGAATGGCTTTTTCTTGGATCGGAGTAGGTTGTGAATAGCCGAGCTCAGTGATGGCTCTTAAAATCGGATCGCTTAATCCAAGTTTGGAAAATGGCATTGAATGTCTCAGGTAAAGGGTCAGGTCAATAATGTATAAGCAAACTGTTACGCTAAAGCATGAACAGTGAAGCAGGGCGATATTATAGCAGGAGGTGAAACAGAATAGGCGATTATCATTATTTGTGTGTGTGTTTGGTAAAGAGGGGCTTATACGTCGAATAGGCGAATGATAGGCGGTAAAATATTGAGAACTTACAATTTTGTAACCGCGCATGTATTCATGGCTAACATAGCTGCAATTATTGGGGCAATATGATTAACTGAGGTAATTTTTGTATGCCTGATAAATCTTAACAAAGGACCCATAATAATGAAAAAAAACGCTATTTCCCTTGCGATAGTGCTATCGCTGGCCAGCCTTGCTGGTTGTCAATCCCATACGAG
This sequence comes from Shewanella sp. SM101, assembly GCF_025654465.1. Lineage (NCBI taxonomy): Bacteria > Pseudomonadati > Pseudomonadota > Gammaproteobacteria > Alteromonadales > Shewanellaceae > Shewanella > Shewanella sp. SM101. The sequence goes on along the minus strand of NZ_JAKKRH010000005.1, from coordinate 126,648 downwards.
TCAAACCGCGCCCGTAGTCGCACCTGAAGTTAAAGCCCACTCATTTGAGCAATTTTCAGCATCCTTTATTGATTCATTGTGGGAATTATCACCGACTTGGGCCTTATACAGTGGCAAGCATGTTAACGATGGTTACCTTGAAATCCCCGATGCAGCAGGTCGAGCAAAGACCTTAGCGTTTGTGAAAGCTCAGCAAGCGCAATTGACTCAGTTCGAGCAAAAGTCGCTAACGCCGAATGAGCTGATTGATTACCATCTGATCGACAATTTACTCGGTAGCATGGCATGGGAAATTGACAGTTTTAAATCCTGGCAGTGGGATCCTTCAAGCTACAACGTATCGGGCGGTTTTGCCCAAATCATCAATGAAAATTTCGCTCCATTAGATGACAGATTACGTTCGGTATTAGCGCGTTTAGAAAATGTGCCAGCTTATTATGCTGCCGCGCAGGCGAACATTAGCAAACCAACATTGGAGCACACTGAGTTAGCTGTGCTGCAGAATCAAGGTGCATTTTCGGTTTTTTCCGATGACTTATTAAAACAGGTCGCCGACTCTGGTCTGACTGATGCGGAAAAAGCGTTATTTAAAACGCGTTTCGATGCAGCAACTGCCGCGATTAACGGCCATATCGCTTGGTTAGACAAATTAGTGGTTCAACTTAAAAAAGATGGAGCACGTAGTTTTAGAATTGGCGAGGTGTTATATGAGCAAAAATTTGCCTTTGATATTCAAGCGGGGATGACGGCGAAACAGCTATATCAAAAAGCCGTAGCCGATAAAGAGCGTGTTCAAGGAGAAATGGCCAAAATTACCGATAAGTTATGGCCTAAATATTTTACTACGCCAAAACCTGCTGACAGTAAGCTCGCCATTCGCCAATTAATCGATAAATTATCGACTCAGCATGTTCAGCGCGATGAATTCGTGAATGAAGTGCGTAAGCAAATTCCAGAGCTGATTGAATTTGTAAATATGAAAAAACTAGTCACATTGGATCCTAAAAAGCCACTCGTTGTTCGTGAAACGCCCGAATATATGCGTGGTTATGCCGGTGCATCAATTAGTGCGCCTGGACCCTATGAGAAGTCAGGTAATACTTATTATAACGTGACGCCACTCGATGGCATGAGTGATGAGTCTGCCGAGAGTTACTTACGTGAATATAATCACTGGATCCTGCAAATCCTCAATATTCATGAAGCCATCCCAGGGCACTACACTCAACTCGTTTACTCTAATCAATCTCCGAGTTTAGTGAAAAGTTTATTTGGCAATGGCGCTATGGTTGAAGGTTGGGCGGTTTATACCGAGCGTATGATGTTAGAAGAAGGCTATGGTAATTTTGAGCCTGAAATGTGGTTGATGTACTACAAGTGGAATTTACGTGTTATCTGTAACACTATTTTGGATTATAGCATTCATGTGAAAGGCATGACCGAAGACCAAGCTATTGCCCTGATGATGAATGAAGCCTTCCAACAGCAAGCTGAAGCCGAAGGCAAGTGGCGCCGTGCGACACTTAGTCAAGTGCAACTGACGAGTTACTATTCCGGTTATCGAGAAATCTATGATTTCCGTGAAGAATACAAAAAATCGCAAGGTAAAGATTTTGACCTTAAAACCTTCCACGAAACATTCTTGAGTTATGGTAGTGCACCAGTGAAATATATTCGCCAATTAATGCAGAGCAAATAAGTTCGCATATTGATATAAATCAGCAGAGCTTAGGCTCTGCTTTTTTATACCAAATCGCTAGACAGGTATAGTGTGAGCTTAACATAAGTTGGCATTGTTACTTATGAAATGAAATCGTTAACACTGTGCGAATAATGAAAAGCCGAAAATTCTGCCATATAACCGAAAAAGTATATATTTCGTTATATGGCATATGCAGATGTTAATCAAACAATTTAACTGCGAGGTGATAGAGCACAATGGCGATAAATTTACTTCTTAGATTTAGATGATGCCATCAGCGCTAATACTTCATCGTAAGAAATGTTAAATTCTCTCGACAAGTTAATGATTTTTGTTTTGTAGGTTTGAATATTCTCTTGCTGAGCTAATTGATGTTTCTTTTCTTCAACTAACTCATTAACGGTTTCTTGTAATATCAATAGTCGACGTAAACTATAGTCGAGAGATTTAATATATTTACCCATTTGTTGCTTGTTACGTGCTTGCTCAAGATCCGTTGAGACTTTCTTATCATATCCATACTCATCAAGAGCTGCGATTGCGCTCTGTAAATCAAGATCAGTTGTCATTTGGTTTTCGCTTTATAACAAAGAGGTGTGGGAACAAATGTATGAAACTTTAAAGAGTGTCATAGGACGTTAACTATCGCAGATTATAATGCTTATGCCAATATACACCAAGCCTTTGCACGTTAAAATGAAATAAAAAATTCCGCTGATTTTTGCTTTGACCTTGTCGGGGTCTACAATTATGAGTAGTCTAAAGTTATAGACTATCATGGAGATTCAAATGCTTGATCTACTACCAGATTTATTCGACCACTATCCGTCTAAATTACAGTTACTTCCCCTTGCATTTAAACCCTTTGGTGGTAAACGGCTCTTCTGGGGTGAGATAGTCACAGTAAAGTGCTTTGAGGATAATTCAAAGGTAAAAGAGATACTTGCACAGGATGGGCATGGAAAAGTGCTCGTTGTCGATGGCGGCGGTTCTCTGCGCCGCGCATTGTTAGGGGATCTCATAGCGCAGAGCGCCTTAGATAATGGTTGGCAAGGGATAGTGATTAATGGTTGTGTTCGCGATGTGGCAAGATTAAATACTTTCAGCTTAGGTGTCTTTGCCTTAGGGGCTATGCCGATAAAAACCGAAAAGTTAGGTCAAGGCCAAATTAATGTGGCTGTCGATATGGGGGGCGTGACGGTTAAGCCCGGTATGATGCTCTATGCGGATGAAAATGGTATTGCAGTAAGTGATGAAATGTTGAACTTTGCATTTTTAAATTAACATTTCTAAATGCATTAGTTGCTATAAATTCAAGTTGTTTTTGATAAGGATATTTATATGAAATTCATTAAGTGGCTCTTAGCCTTAATGGTGACGCTCATTCTTTTAGTCACCGTTTATCTCACCGTCTTTTTCGACCCTAATGATTTTAAACCTGAAATAGTCGATGCCGTAAAAAAACAAACGGGTCGTGAATTAGTCATTTCTGACGATTTATCTTGGACATTTTTCCCTGTTATAGGTATTAATTTAGGAGGGGTGTCTTTATCTAACCCTGAAGGCTTTACGCCTAAGGCTATGTTAGAAGTCAAAAAAGCCGTTGCTGAAGTGGCGCTAATGCCGTTGTTTAGTCAGAAAATTGAAATTGCAGAATTGAGTCTCGATGGCGCAACGATCAATTTAGTCACCCGTAAAAATGGCACTAGCAGTTTCGATGGGTTGAGTGGCGATAATAGCCCAAAAACTGCGTCTCCAACTGCCGCCGAATCCTCATCGAATGCCAAACTTAACGACATTAATATTGGTGGCATTTCTATCACCAATACCCAAATTAATATGATTGACGAAGCTAATAAGCAGACTCAAGTCTTTACCTTAAGTAGCTTCACCCTAGGTGAGTTCTCTTTAGATAAATTTGCGCCTATCGCCTTTGAATTCAGTGCAACTATGCCGGATATGACGATAAGTAGCGAAGCTAAAGGTGAACTAAAACTCAGTCGAGACTTTAAACAACTCGTTATCAATGGGCTGAAAATTGATACTGTGGTGGAAGGTGAGAGTATTCCGAACAAGAAACTCGAAACATCTGTCAGCTTAGCAACTCAAATCGCCCTTGATAAACAGCAATTGTCCGTCGATATTGCGCAGCTTACCGCGGCGAGCATTACCGCTGCGGGTAAAGTGGGTGTTAATTATGGTACGAAAATCCCACAAATTAATGCTGATTTTCAAGTTGGTGATATTGATTTAGATACACTGCTACCAAAAACAGAGGCTGCGGCCACCGCTGAACAAGCGCCAGCAGCAAACACTCAGGAAGTTGAGCCTGATCTCTCAGCCCTTAAGCAGCTTGATGTAAAACTCAAGTTGACTGTTAAGTCTATTAAGGTCGCGAATCTGTCGACTCAAAATTGGTTAATGGATGTGGGCATTAAAAATGGCGTGTTAGATTTGACGAAACTGAATGCGGATTTATATCAAGGTCAGTTGCTGGTGAGCGCTCAGGTTGATGCTCGTCAAGCGGTGGCAAGTTATCAATTCGATAAAAAAGTGACGGGCGTACAAATTCGTCCTTTGCTGAAAGATGCAGCGGATGTGGATTTACTGGCGGGTACAGCCAACTTTGATGTGAAGGGGAAAGGTAAGAGTTTGATCCCTGAGCAGTTAAAGAAAAACCTGTTAGCGAATGGTCATTTTGATATTAATGACGGTGCTCTGTACGGGGTAAATATTCCACAGATGATCCGCAGCGCCCAAGCTAAGTTAAAGGGCGACTTATCGCCAGAAACGAAGGCGGAGCGCAAAACTGACTTCTCGAGTCTGACGGGCAGTTTCTCGTTGGATAATGGCGTTGCCACGAATCCAGATCTTGCCTTGTCTTCGCCTTTACTGCGTTTGGATGGTAAAGGCACTGCGAATTTATTGACTGAAGCCTTGGACTACAGACTAACCGCTAGCCTAGTGAATTCATTGAAGGGTCAGGGTGGTAGCGACAAAGATGCGCTGGCTGGAGTTGACATTCCGTTGGCGATTACAGGCACTTTCCAAAAACCTGAATATGCTTTGGATACTAAAGCCTTACTGAATAATCAGCTAAAGGAAGAAACCGACAAAGCTAAGGAAAAATTAAAAGACTCCTTATTGAAAAAACTAGGCGGTTTTTAATGGTTGCTTCAACGCGTTACGCATTACTTGTTTGCGCGAGTGCTTTTGTCGGCGGGCAACTTGTTGGGTGCTCGGCGCCCGAAGCCGCTGACACGAGTCAGTCAACCAAGGGTGAGACTACAACAGCTGCGGCCGTTCAGCCTGAGATTATTCGCGCTGCCGATCTGGCGCTCGATGTTTCTGGGCTTAAAAGCACTCCGACATTAAAGGCTGAACCTGTGATGGCAGAAAAGGCACAAGGCTTGCTTCGCGGCGAATTAACTCTAGAACCTTTTATCGATTTTAAGCAGTCGGTTAAGGCGACATTGACTGTGACAAATCCACAAACCTATGCTGTCGGCCTACGTTATAACTCTGGGATGACGGCGGATTTGTGGTTGGTAACGCAAGAGGGCAAACGTCTGTGGGCTTGGTCGGATGATATGATGTTTACCCAAGCATTACGTGATAGCCAATTGGCGGCAGGGAAAGTGATCACGACTTCATTTAGTATTCCGCCCAAAGCATTTGCAGGAATACCTGCAGATGGTGCTCGCTTAGAAGCGCATTTTGCCGCTAAAGCATTAGAGTCTGATGCCGTTGTTATGGCGCCCGTTGTCTTATTACTGACGATGGAATAACGCCGCCTCTCATAATAGAAAAGCCCGTAATAGAAAAAGGCAGCAATCCGATAGGGTTGCTGCCTTTTTGTTATCTATGGCTCAGATTTATAGCACTAATCCGTTCGAACTATGTGCCAGTTTAGTCCTTACGCACTCAACTTAGTTTCATCAACCACTAATTTGATCACTTGGCCTGGTTGTAAATACTGTGATTGCGCTAGGCTATTCCACTCGAGTAGCTCGGCAACAGTTACGTTAAATTTATTGGCGATACGGGCAAGTGAATCACCGGATTTTACCTTGTAACTAACAGTACGAATTTGTGCGGTTTGCTCAAGCTCCTTTGGTGCTAAGATCACTAACTGCTGACCGTTTTGTAGCTTGCTATTCTTAGCCAATTTGTTCCAAGTGCTGAGTTGTTTCACCGTCACTTTATGGGCTTGGGCTATTTCTGAGAGTGTGTCTCCTGACTTAACCTGATAAGCAATTTTTGTTGATTCAACTGCAGCATGTGATTTTTTCGGCAATTGCTGCTTAGTTGACAGGGCATAAAGCTGTTTGTCTTGCGCATCGACAGGAATAATCAAATGCTTGCCTGCGACGATCGTGTTGCTTTTCATGCCGTTGGCGGCGCGAATAGCGGCAACGGTCGTATGGTGCTGCGTAGCAATCTTGCCAATGCTATCGCCAGATTTGATCGTGTAACGTAACCAGCTGATCCTATCTTCGGTTTCTGTTTCAGCGAGCGCTTTTTTAAATTCTTCCGATTTATCAATTGGTAGCACTAAGGTGTGCGGACCAAGTGGCGATGTAGCCCAGCGGTTATAACCTGGGTTGAGTTTTTGTAACTCAAGCGTGGTCATATTGGCAAAACCTGCCGCCATGGCTAAATCAATTTGGCTATCAATATCAACCACTTCAATTGTCGGATTGTTGTCAATTGGCGCTAAAGAAATACCATATTCATCAGCGTGTTTAATGACTTCTGCCAGTGCGAGCAGTTGCGGCACATAGCGCTCCGTCTCTCTGGGCAAATCCAATGACCAAAAATCCGTTTTTAAGCCTTTTTTCTCGTTACGTTTGATTGCATTGAGCACCCGTGATTCACCCGAGTTATAGGCAGCAATAGCATAAAGCCAATTGTTATTGGTTTTATCGTAGAGGTATTCCAGCATATCGAGCGCCGCAGTCGTTGATGCGGGGACATCACGACGACCGTCATACCACCAGTTCATTTCTAAACCGAAATGACTGGCCATAGGTGTGGTAAATTGCCACAGACCCGATGCCGCGCCAGTCGATGATGCGGAAGGATCAAAGGCGCTTTCAATTATGGGTAACAAAGCTATCTCAATAGGAAGATGACGCTTTTCAAGTTCTTCTACAATCATGTACATATAAGGAGCAGCACGTTCCGAGATGATCGCCAGATGCTGTGGATTTTTGATGTACCAATCACGGTATTGATTCACCAATTTTTGATCTGGAACCGGTAACTGCATGCCCTGACGAATTCGCTCCCACACATCGGTAATTTGCGCCGATGGAGCCTCGGTTGCGAGGTAATATTCTGGGACTGTATTTTCGGTTGTGACGGCTTCAACTTCTGTTTGGTTAACGCCATGGTTGTCTAATGTTTGACAGCCTGTGAGTAGGGCAAATCCCCCTACAACAACATAAAGTGATACTCTCATTGAAAACGGTAGTCCTCTGTTAGTGCATCGCTTTTCTTTATAGTAACAGTATGTTTTATATGAAGATAAAGACGACGCAGTGCGCAAAGTTTTCACGCAAAACGAGCCATTCTATGGGATCTTTTCGATCTTGTCCCTTAATTATCGTACATAATGTAAGGCCATTTTTGACTTACATCATCAAAAATGAGAAAAACTGTTTGAATTTCAATCTATAATATTGCTTTTGTGATCAAAAATTATCTTTCCACTGTCTGAGTAAGGTAAAACCGCTGAGTTCGTCTAAATTTGCGTGATTTAGACTGCTAAAATGCTGTTTTATGTTATCAACAATTTCAGTGTCGCTAGGGCGTAAAAAGGGATTGATGGCACGCTCTAAAGCGATGGTGGAGGGAACAGTCGCCTTGTCTTGGCGACGTAACTGCATCGCGCGTTCGTTATAGTCTTGGAGCTCGCGATTGTTGGGATTGACCGCGAGGGCAAATTTGAGGTTTGAAAGTGTGTATTCATGGGCACAATACACCCGAGTGTCGGCGGGAAGCTGGGCAAGTTGCTGTAGTGAGTTGAGCATTTGCGCTGGCGTGCCTTCAAATAAGCGTCCGCAGCCGCCGCTAAACAGGGTGTCACCGCAAAATAAGGCATCTTCAACAACGTAGGCTATATGTCCTGCTGTGTGGCCTGGTACATCTAAGACTTGCAGCTCAGCGCTGAGATACTCCAGTGTGAATCTGGGCTTGGCTTTTGCGTGCAGTGGATGTGTGATGCCTTCGATCTTCTCATTATCTGGGCCATAAACCCTGAGTCTATTATGACTATAGGTTTGAAGCGCTGCTACGCCACCCGTATGGTCATTGTGGTGGTGGGTCAGTAAAATACCCGCTAGCGTGAGTTGATTGGCTTGCAGATAGTCAATGACCACACTTGCATCGCCGGGATCGACAACATAAACCTGAGTATGGGGCTGTTGTTGTAACACCCAGATATAATTGTCATTAAAGGCTTTGATCGCTGTTATAGTGAGCATAGAACTGCCTATGTCCGTATTTCAATTTGAAGATAAAGATATTATCCATGAGTGAACGGCCCTTGGCGACCTTTGCCGCTTTTGCCCTGTGGCAGAATGTGGTCATCTTTGACCCCATTGGATACTTGTCTACCCAACTAACGGAGGAACTCTGTGTCGCATTTTAGTACTGAGCTCAAGCCCGAACAATGGAGTGACCTACCCAATGGTGAGGCACTACAGCAAGCCGTCGCTAAACAGCTTGAAGAGTGGTGGCCAAGAGTCTTTGGTTATCATTTATTAAAGTTAGGGCCTTTGAGTGCCGAATTGTCGAGCATGGCATCGCCAGTCGCCCATCATTTTTCACTCTCGCCATCTAAAGGCGCCTCTATTGAAGGCGATTTTTGCCATCTACCCCTGCAGAATGCGGCGATAGATGCGGTGGTAATGAGTCTATTGCTCGAATTTGAACCCGATCCTTACCGTATTCTTCGCGAAACCGATAGGGTACTCATCGCCGGAGGCTATCTTTTTATCGTCGGTTTTAATCCCTTGAGTCCGGTATTTTTGGGTAAGTTATGGCCTAAATATCAGGATTGTCTTCCTTGGAATGGCCGTTTTTTTATGCCTTCGAGGGTGCGAGATTGGTTAGGTTTATTAGGTTATCAAGTGGTGGGGGATGAGCGTTTGGTCTATCACCCATTAATGGGCGAGTTTACCCAAGGCAAATTTTTGCAACAGAGTTTAGCGTCATGGCTTCCTAGCGCGGGCAGTTTGTATTTAATTGTGGCACGTAAACTCGAGTCGCCACTCACACCTATTCGCGATAAACGTAAGGTGCGGCAGACAAATTGGACCACGGCACCGACTGCGGGTCGTTCGGGACATTTATCAGAGCATTCGGAAAACTGATAAGGCATTTCCATTTTAAGTACAGGTTTTTATATGCGGATCACCTTAAGACAACTGGCAGTATTTGAGGCTGTGGCACGTAGCGGCCAAGTCGCAAAGGCGGCTGAACAAGTGAATTTATCACCACCGGCGACATCTATGGCCTTGGCTGAATTAGAAAAGCAGCTAAATGCCCGCCTATTTGAACGTATTGGCAATCGATTACAGCTTAACTCCCAGGGTAATTTACTGCTGCCATTGGCAACGGATCTATTACACCGTGTTGAACAAATTGAGCAGGCATTTACTTATCATGGTGGTGATCTGGTTGGGCGTTTAAGCATCAGTGCCAGTTCGACAATCGGCAATTATCTGATGGCGAAAGCCGCAGTGGCATTTTGTCAGCAACATACTCAAACCCATGTGGATGTGGCAATTACTAATACTCAAGATGTGATCCAAGCGGTTGCGCAGTTCCGCTCTGAAATGGGTTTTATTGAAGGCCATTGCACTGACAATCGTTTGAGTGTCGAGGCATGGCATAAGGATAGGTTGCTGGTGTTTTGTCATCCGGCGCATCCTCTGGCGGGGAAAGTGGTTAAACCTGCGGCGGTTAAAGGCCTATCTTGGGTGCTACGTGAGGAAGGATCGGGCACTCGCGAATATTTTGTAAATGCCGCCAATGAGTTGGATATGCAGCCAGAGGCTAAATTCTGCTTTACTACGCCGGATGCGATTAAATTGGCTGTGAAACAAGGTGCTGGGCTTGGGGTGTTATCTGAGTTGGCGCTGGAGAAAGAAATCAGTCGTAAAGAGTTGGCGTTAGTCACGATTGAGGGACTCGTACTCGAGCGGCAGTTTTATCGCATCACCCATAAGAGCCGTCAGGCGACATCCCTAGGTCAAGCTTTTGTGCTGTTTTGTGAGAATTTTTTCAATATTGCAGGTGTGGAATTGAAATAAACCGTTTGATAGCAATGGCTCATAAATAGTGAGCATAAATGTTAACGGTGGACTGACAGTGAGATGAGTAGTGAAATAAATCATCACGCCTAAGTGTTTAGCTTAGGCGTGATGGCATCGAACTTACTTTTTCGAATTTAGCTTATATCAACTTTGGCTATACGAATTTTGCTCGTTTAAGCTAAGGGCCACAGGGTTAAGGCTGATAACCTAAATCGGGTTGGGTTGGTTTAGATTCTGCTGCGGTGCGAGCTAACACATCGCAACGTTCGTTTTCGGCGTGGCCCGCGTGACCTTTAACCCATTGCCAGTCGATAGTGTGCATCTGTGAGGCTTTATCTAATCGTTTCCATAGGTCAACGTTTTTGACTGGGGTACGGTTTGATGTCATCCAACCTTTTTTCTTCCAGCCATGTATCCATGTCATTATGCCTTGGCGCATATATTGGCTGTCGCTGGTGAGCACGACTTGGCAAGGCTCTTTCAAGCTTTCTAACGCTATGATTGGGGCTAACAATTCCATGCGATTATTGGTCGTGAGCGCAAAACCGTCGGACATCTCCTTTGTATGGCCTTTATAATTCATTACAATGCCATAGCCGCCAGGACCGGGATTGCCTAAGCAAGAGCCGTCAGTGAAGATGTGGATCAGTTTTAGTTCAGTCATCAAATTGTTACCATAGCCGGGAATTTCGGCCGAGTATAACTAAAAATTGTCATAAGAAGCGCATAAAAACATGAATATTATCTCTAATGCTAGCCGTCAGGTTATTTTAGATACCGAAACCACAGGTATGAACCAAGGCAGCGGCGCCATCTATTTAGGCCATCGGATCATCGAGATTGGTTGTGTGGAAGTGGTAAACCGTCGTTTGACGGGGCGTTATTACCACCAATATATCAATCCTGGTCAAGCAATTGATCTCGAAGCTATCGCTGTTCACGGTATTACCGATGAACGCGTTTCCAAAGAGCCGCGTTTCCATCAAATTGCTCAAGAGTTTATCAACTTTATCGACGGCGCTGAAATCGTCGCACATAACGCGAACTTCGACGTGAACTTCATGGATCATGAGTTTTCACTGCTGCAGCCGCGTGGTCCGAAAACCGCTGATATTTGTCAGATCCTCGATACCTTAGAGATTGCTAAGTTTTTACATCCCGGTCAGAAAAACAATCTCGACGCGCTCTGTAAGCGTTACGGCGTCGATACTTCTCGCCGCGAGTACCACGGCGCATTACTCGATGCCGAGATCCTCGCTGATGTTTATCTGATCATGACTGGCGGACAGACAAAGTTTAATTTGTCTAACGAAGAAGCGGGGCAGGAAGCGGGGGGGATTCAACGTTTTGATCCACAATCACTTAATCTTAAAGTGATTGGCGCATCGGCCGATGAACTGACAATGCATGAACAACGCCTTGATTTAGTCGCAAAATCAGGTAAATGCCTCTGGAGAGGATAGAAGAATTACTATGCCGATGTCGCGCCATAAACCCATTTTAGCTTTTTGCCTGCTTGCCACTATGCTGTTATTTAGTGTGGCGAGTGTATTGGCCGCTGACCTAGATCCCGCTAAAAAAGTCGTCAAGCCACCTAAGGCAGCACCGATTGTAGGATTGGAGACGGCTTCCGAGCTTAAAAACCGTTTTCGTATTGATCATATGGTCGATAACATGACCTTATTAGTGGAGCGTGAATATGGCTCTGCGCCCGTGGTCATAGTGTTACCCGATGGCAGTAAATGGTATGCCAATCGTCATCCAGCAACCGTTAAGTGGGTTGATGGTATAACGGGCGATATTATTTACATTGAGTCACCACAGCCCGGACCTTGGCAGTTGGTGGGCAAGGTTGTCTCAGGTTCAACCCTTAAGAAGCTCTCTAAACTCGAAATCGAAGTCCAGCCTTTACCGCAGCCAATCTTCCAAGGTGAACAAGTTAAAATTGTCGCGCAGCTAATGGGTGACGAGCAGCGTGTGCGTATGCCTGGGTTAGATTATTTAGTCGAATGGACGGCACATTTTGTGAGTAAACATAAGGCGGGCGATGAAAACTTTGCCGCGGGTGACATTATTGTTGGTTCCTATAAAGACAATGGTGAAGATTACGATGAAAAACCCGACGATGGTGTATTTACCAGCAATATCAATATAAAGCAGCCTTGGGGTGATTATGAGTTTGTCGTGCAGGCACGTAATAATGTGTTTGAACGGCAGGTTTCATTCCCGTTTAAATTGTCACCTCGGCCAATTAATCTAGAAGTTATTACCCCTGACGATCCGCTAACAGGGCAATGGAAAGTCATGTTACACGTGGATAAGACAGTGTTGCAGCTGGCTGAGACACATTTTTCCTTTGAGTTAGTCGGCCCTGCTGGCTTGCAACTGCCTTTGGTTGTTAATGGTCTCATTGAGCCTGACTCTGAATTAGATTTACCCACAGTGACAGAGTTTGGTAGTTATCGAATTAAAGGTTTTGTGGCGACGACGACTGTCACTGGTCGTGAAATCGTGCTGGATTTACCTGAGCTTTTCTTTAACTTAATTGAACCACCAGAACCACCACCAAGTGCCGAAGAGTTGGCTGCTGTTGCTGCACAAAAAGCGGCAGAGGAAGAAGAGCTTGCGAAGAAAGATGCAATGTTCTGGATCATTACAGTCAACGCTATCTTGTTAGTCTTAGGCGTGGTGGGATTAATTGTGTGGCGTAAGCGCCAAAGTTTGGCGCAGGCCTTAGCTGCCGCGGAGTTACGTTTATTGAATGAAGCATCTGCAAATTCACCCGCAGCGCCTTCATTAGATGAAATCGATCTCACTATGCCAGATGAGGCAGATAAAGACCGTTAGCCAAGCGTTGCTTAATATGTTTGATTTATGACTTTGAACTGGAACGTTGCAGCGATATTTGGGATATAAATCAAGGTCTGCAATTGATTTGGCTTTTTTTTAATCAAATGATAAATCGAAGTAAAAAACGGTTGACGCCTGCAGGGCTCAACCGTATTATTCTTCGCATCTTAAGCAGAGCATTGATAAGTGTGTTGAATTATCGTTCTGTTTTAACATCGGCGGCCTGTCACGCTGGAGTTAGCGGGTTTGATGCCCGTAAGATACTTGGATAAGGAAGAATTTGGAGCGGTAGTTCAGTTGGTTAGAATACCGGCCTGTCACGCCGGGGGTCGCGGGTTCGAGTCCCGTCCGCTCCGCCAAATTGCAAAAGCCCCATCGAAAGATGGGGCTTTTTGCTTTTTACTGATCTCCTTAATTTCTGCGCTGTTCATCTTATTAGCGATGAGACTCGATTCAAATGTCAGCAAGGATCACGCTGAAATCTTAATATGATTAAGTGATCGCTACTGTGGAGCCTGTGCGGTGTCGGTGAGGATGACTTCAACCCGACGGTTTTGCTGGCGGCCACTGGCGGACTCATTATTGGCAACAGGTGAGCTTTCACCTTTACCTAGGCTACTGAGCCGATTGGATTGGATCCCTTTTCCTTGTAAAAAATGGCTAACACTATCAGCTCTTTGCTGCGATAAACCCAGATTGTATTGTTCACTGCCTACACTATCTGTATACCCTTCAATCATGGCACCACGCGCGGGATACTTGTTCAGAAAGTTCGCTAGGTTGGTTAGATGTTGACTGGTCGATGACTTAAGATCCGCTTTGGCAGTATCAAATAAAACATCACCTAAGGTTACGACCCAACCACGTTCTGACTGACGGGCATTCAGCAATGTGAGCTGGGCTTGCAGTTCGGTCGTTTCCTGACGCGCATCTGCAGCATCAGCACGGGCTAGGCGCGCATCTTGATGAGCTTGATTGGCCTCTGTGGTGCGAGCATCCAATCTGGCGTCATCGCGTTTTTAGCGAGGACTTTGTGTTGATCTTCGGCAAAGCGGCTCTGCGCTTGAGCTAAGGCAATATTGACTTTCTTATCAGCAACAAACACTAGGTGCTGTGATTGTTGCTCATCTTTTACCGGTTGTTCAGCAGCGCGAACGGCTTCTTCAGCTTGTTTAATGGCAGCAGGGGCTAAAATTGCCAGTTCATTATTCGCTTGCAGTTTATTAAGTTCTGTACGGATATCACCGATGCCTTCAGCTATTTGGGGCGTACTGCTACAAGCTGCTACAGTGGTTAGGAGTAGGCTATATGCCAGTAGATGACGGCTAAAACGTAAAGGCAGACCCGATGAAACGATAGGTTTTTTCATTACTGAATTCCTCCTGAACGGCGCAACATTTCTTGCTGCAGAATGCTGATATTGTTTTTCATTTCATTATTGACGCTATTGGCTTGTGCCAACCTCAGCGCGAGCTTGGGCCAATTCGGCCTCAAGGCTCGCCTCTATGGCGTAACGATCGGCGCTGACAGTGTCCATATTGAGTAATGCGCTGCTTGCAGATTGAAGTTTAAGTCTGGCCTGTGCCAGTTCATTTGAGGCATATTGGCCGACTCTTGCTTGCTCTGCGCGGGCAATGGTGTGTTCAGCCCGTTCCATTTCTGCGGTCTTAGTCAATGGCGTTGAACTGCAGCCCACGAGCGCTGTTGCAATACAACCTGCTAATAAGAAGTGTTTGGCTCGCTGCAGACCGATTGAATATTGCTGTGGTTGTTGATTTTTATTGATGTTCATTTGAAATTCCTTTCTCGGAAACAGTGCCCCGAGTGTGGTCTTTAGGTTTGTTATTCCACCATGCACAGTCAATATGCTGGTGAATAGCCCCATTTTTGAGCCAGTTGGTATGAGTGAGTAATTTGACGCCACGGAAATTCATGATCTACTCCTCTGAGTTAAAGAGGGCCGACACAGTAAGGATTGCATCGGCTTGAGCTAAACGCAGTGTGTTACTGCAAGGTTTAGTTTTTGCACTTAATCAATGAAACTTTTCCCTGTTTGTTCGTCACGTCCTAGTCTAACGAGTGATGATTTGGCTCTTTTTCAGTCCAGTTACCTTCCTTGTTGTTTGATTTAAGTTCTTCAACCTCGCTTATTTTGTGTGCTTTTACTGGTATCCACGTCTTGTTTAGCTTTATCCGCAACTGTGGTTTTGATCATCTGACGGTTGCGGGCTACGACGGGAGGATTGGCTTTGTTGGTGTCGGAATTCTGTGCATCGTTATCGACGGATTTATGTTGTTCTGTGAATTTTTTCATATAAACCTCAAGTAACCCGGTGTAGTGCAAGAGTGCATGAACCGTACATTCAGCATGACCTGCAAAATATTGAACGTCTGTGCGTTAGCGCGCATGGGATTAGTGATGGCAATATTGGCCGCTCGGCACGTTTTTTGTTTGCTGGGCGGGTCGATGCAATCAGTAATAATGCATTGATTATAAAGGTAATATTTCGGATATTAGGCAGCATCAGTTTGCGCCATGTTGGCGTGTAGGGTTGATGACTGCCTGTTTTGTTTATGCTCTGCAGTACCAGTGTGGGTTTAGTACTGAAGTGGCATATGGGATAACGATAGAATGGCTGTTGTACGAGTGGTCTAGCCATCCGTTATGTGCACAGTACGTTTATGTTTGCTGCGCTTGTTGAGGTGGCATCAGCCGTTCTGATTCCTGTCTAACGACCGTGTAACATTCACAACAGGTTTGTTCTAGTAACGCGCGATCGACCACTTCAATATTCCCACGACTGTAATTGATAATTCCCATGCGCTGCAGTTTGCCTGCCGCATCGGTGACACCTTCACGGCGTACGCCGAGCATATTGGCAATCAATTCTTGTGTCATTAACACGCGATCATCGGGCAGCCTATCTATCGAAAGCAGTAACCAACGACACAGTTGCTGTTCAATACTATGGTGGCGATTGCAAACCGCGGTCTGGGCCATTTGGGTCAGTCGCACCTGACTGTAACGCAGTAACAGGTGGAGCAGGGCGCCATGACGGTTAAATTCGTCTTTAAGCCGCTGACCAAACAAGCGATAGGCAACGCCAGCACTTTGCACTACAGCGCGACTCGTGGTGCTTTCTCCTCCCATAAACAGGGCAACGCCGACCATACCATCATTTCCAACGACGGCAATTTCAGCGGATGCCCCATTTTCCATCACATATAGCAACGAAATAATCGAGTCCAGCGGGAAATACACATAACGCTGCTTTGAGCCTGCTTCACAGACTACTTGTCCGAGTTCTAATGGAACCAGTTCCAGATGCGGGAAAATACGTTGTTTGACTTCTTCTGGCAATTCACATAACAACCGATTGGATTCTGGCGGGAAGTGAGTTTCCGGTGGCGGTCGCTCTGATACAGATTTCAGTTTTAGTGTGTCCATTATGATAGCGTGTCCTTGTTTGGTGATGTCGCTAACTCAGGTTACAGCGAGAAACACCTATGCTATGTACGGTAGCGAACATAATGGCAGGTTTTTTGAATCGTTGAGTGGACAATATGCACTTAAGTGCGCATTGAGTGATAGCAACTGCAGCAACGGGCAAGTAGAACTTGTCGATCAAGAATATGTAATCGCCCACGATTATATGAAATGCTGCCGCGGGTCTGTAAATTGCCTGCGGCCTCGGTAATACTGCTTCGCCTAACACCCTGCATGTCGGCTAAAAATTGATGGGTTAGATATAACTCATCAGTCTGAATTCGGTCGTGACTCATTAGCAACCAACGTGCTAGCCGAGACTCAATGGAGTGAAAATGGGCACAGACTGCATTTTGTGATAATTGGCATAACAAGGTGTATAGATAAGTCTCTACTATTTGCTTCAGATTGGTATTTTGAGCGAGTAAGCCTTCAAAGGTTTCAATGGGGAGCCGCCAAGCTTGACCAGAACCTTGGATGATCGCCTCGGAAGGCACTTGCCGAGTGCCCAGCAAAGTCGTCGCTCCAAGCATACCTTCGTAACCAATCAAACCCATTTCCAATGCCGGATGTTTGGGGAGTTTAGCAATCAAAGAAATAAAAGCCGTTAAGGGAAAATAGACATATTGATATGACTCGCCAGGCTTGCACAGTAAGTCGGCAAAGTTAAGTTGGACTAACTCAGCTTGCGATAATAAATCCGCTTGTTCCACCACTGGCAGATGACGGATTAATCGGTTCTGAATTTGTGGGGCTAATGTGTCTTGGTGTTGAGTGGGCATAGCGGTTCAACCTGTGGTGGCATTGACTTGGCACCAGAAAATCTGCTGCAAAAAGAAGGGCCGCAGCATCAGAACGGGGCTGCGGAATGATGGATATTAAATGACTAGTTTTTTAGTTGCGGTGAAGGTGCGCCAGATTTTAGTTGCATATCGTTTTTGACTGAAATAACGCCGGGGACTTTGCTTGTTAGTTTTACCGCAGTATTGATATCTTCACGCGATTTAACAAACCCGCTGAGCTGGACCACGCCTTTAAAGGTTTCAACATTAATCTCGGCCACACTTAAGTTTTTATCACCTAAAATGGCAGCTTTCACTTTGGTGGTGACCACACTGTCGTCTAAATACTCGCCAGTACCTTCTTTGTTGTATGCAGAACTGCAACTGGCCACGGCGACTAAGCCTAGAGCCAGCAGGAAGATACTTAACATTTTAATTGTTCTCATCAGATTATCCTTTTTGATAAAGAGTAAAAATGGGGGCATTAGCTAACGCGTCCCGTTAACAGCAATATAATCAGCACCAGTAGCACTATGCCTATAAGTCCACCAGGACGATAACCCCAGTTTCGGCTATGGGGCCAAGTGGGGAGCATGCCGAGAAATAACAAAATTAAAATAATCAATAAAATAGTCGCAATTGACATGGCTAATCTTCCTGATACCGGGGCAATTTTGCACTGGGTAACATGAGTCTGTGCCGTAGTAAATGGGATGTCGGTACGGTGGCGCACTTACAGGGTTCTGACGAGTCGATGTGTTTATATTCGCATTAACTGATAAGCGGTATGCCGAACAGAGCGAGTGATTGTAGAGATGCATACTCTAACTTATGTCCGATGACGGACATGTTCAATTCGAAACCAACGTTTGGTATTTCACTTATTCCGTTGTCCAGTTTCATGGGCTGCGCTAATAAAGAGGTCAACAAAATGAATTATCATGATCGCGATGTTTACGGTATTTACAACAATCCACAGTTCGCTTCTCCATCATTGGCACAAGGACCCGGCCCATATCTGATGGGCGCTGAAACACTGATCGGCAATAATGTTGTTAATAATTCTGGTGAAACCTTAGGGGATATCAAAGAAATTATGCTTGAAGTGGAAACGGGCCACGTCGGGTATGCGGTACTGTCGTTCAGTACTTATTTTGGTTTTGGAGAAAAGCTGTTTGCAGTGCCTTGGAAGATGCTGACACTTAATCATGAGCAAAAATGTTTTGTCATGGACATATCATTAGAGCGACTCAAAACGGCGCCGGGCTTTGACAAAGGCCATTGGCCCAATATGAAAGATGTTGAATGGGAAAACGAACTGCACGATTACTACGGTAGCCGTAGTGATTAATGGTGTTAAGCAGGGGATTTATCCCCTGCGTTATTATTTGGATTCGGTAAATATGTATAAGTGTGGTTGTGTCTATCAAGTGAGTAGAGCCCACACGCATTTTAGTTGTTAGGAATTTGCTTATTTGCAACCTAATAACGATAAAATTTTGAGCTAGTGTATTATCGAAAGTCACTAGCGTGTATCGCTGATCAATGTCTTCGCTTCATCAAATGATTAAAGCCTTGTCGAAAGATAAGGCTTTTTTGTTTTTCTATTTTAAGTTTAAATCCCTATTTAAGGTAAATCTGATGTTTTCGGATTTGTACTACAGCTTATTTTACTTGATGTCGCTAGATTGCTCCGTTTTCTTGATTTTTTCTCCATAGGTGATGAGGGAAGAATCATATTTAACAGTGGATATATCGAATAGATAATTTCAGCTTACTGTTCATGCTGTTGTCATCTGCGTCATTAAAGCTAAGCTCATTAGTATTTAGCTCAGTTATCTAAAGGATTTATATGGTTGAACACATTACTGGCATGCTAGCGCTAATTGGAGTGCTATCGTTATTTTGTCAATGGCTTGGCTGGAAACTTCGGTTACCAGCGATTTTACCCTTGTTGCTATGTGGGCTCACTTTAGGCCCTGGGCTTGGATTCCTCAATCCTGATGCGATTTTTGGTGATTTGCTTTTTCCGATTATTTCCCTCGGGGTCGCCGTGATTTTATTTGAAGGGGCTTTGACTCTTAACTTCAAAGAAATCAAAGATCATGGTCGTATGGTGACGCATCTTGTGACTATCGGTACCGTGATCACTTGGGCCTGTATCAGTACGGCCACCTTTTATTTATTGGATTTTAGTTGGGAAATTGCATTGCTCTTTGGGGCGCTAGTGGTAGTGACTGGGCCTACGGTTATCGTGCCAATGCTCAGAAGTGTGCGTCCTAAATCCCAGCTGGCGAGTATTTTGCGTTGGGAAGGTATAGTGATTGACCCAATAGGCGCGCTGCTCGCAGTGTTAGTCTTTGAATACATAACTGTTGCCAGCGATCAAACGACGCATGTGCTCTATGCCTTAGGCTCTATGTTGTCCCTCGGATTAGGACTTGGCGCAGTAGCGGGTTATCTAACGGGACAAATCTTAAGACACAACCTATTGCCACACTATCTGCGTAATACCGCCGTTTTGACCTTAATGCTGGGTATCTTTGTCGGCTCGAACCTATTACAAGAAGAATCGGGCTTATTGACTGTGACGGTTATGGGCATTTGGCTTGCGAATATGCGTGGTGTGGATATTGCTGAAATCCTTGAATTTAAAGAAACATTAACCGTACTGTTGATTTCTGCACTGTTTATTTTACTGGCGGCGCGATTAGATTCTAACGCCATGCTCGGCTTAGGTTGGGGTGGACTGGGTGTTTTAGCGGTGACCATGTTATTGGCACGACCGCTGAGTATTTGGGTTTCTGGTATCGGCACATCTCTGTCGAAAGCGGATAAGTGGTTTTTATGCTGGATTGCCCCTCGAGGTATTGTGGCCGCGGCGGTATCTTCTTTATTTGCAATCAAGTTAGAAGCCAACAATGTGCAGGGCGCAGATGCAATTGTGCCCTTAGTGTTCTTAATTATTATCGGCACTGTGGTGGTCCAAAGTTTAACGGCGGGACGTTGGGCACGATTTCTTGGGGTTAAAGCCGATTCTGCCCAAGGTTTATTGATCTTTGGTGCCTCTAAATTTTCCAGAGAGTTAGCGAAAATTTTAAAAGCCAAAGATGTCAAAGTGCTACTGGCTGATAATAACTGGGACAATATTAGGCTTGCGCGTATGGATAATATTCCAGTGTATTTTGGTAATCCTGTTTCGGAACATGCTGAAAATTATATGGATTTAACTGGAATTGGCCGTGTGTTGATTATTTCACCTTACCGACAGTTAAACCCGTTAGTGAGCTTTCATTTCCAAGACTTTTTTGGTGCTAAAAAAGTTTTTGGTCTTAATAATACCGAAGTAGGCAGTGCACGCCACCAGCTCTCTGAAAGTTATAAGCAACGTTTATGTTTGTTTGGTGATGCAGTGTCGTATGCCAAGATAGCCAGCCTAATGGCGAAAGGCGCTCAACTTAAAGTAACGAATTTAACCGAAAACTTCAGCTTTGAACATTTTCGTAAACGTTACGGTGAGACGGCAATACCACTGGTTTACCTGACGAAAGAAGGTAAGGTCGTCGTTGTTTCGGGTAATGATACCGTATTTCCGAATTGTATTGAGCTAATCAGTCTATTGCCAATTGAAGCTTTAGAAGAAGCCAAAGTGCAGCAAGCGATTGCAGAGCGGGAAGCCCAAGAAAAAGCAGCAGAATCTGCTTTAGCAAAGGTAAAAGCGGAAGAGGAGGCCGAGCGATTAAAGCTTGAAACGGCTCAAGCTGATGTTGCTACTGAAGATAATACCGCTGATGCACTACAAGCTGTAGATGAGACCTTAGTAAAGAATTAACCTAGGCTGCTATTGCGTTTAATGCTGCCTAATGACTTGAGTCGTGTGATTGGTTATAGGCATTAAAAAAGGAGGCTAATTAGCCTCCTTTTTGTGGTTTAAATCTTACTGAGTGGATTACGCAGCACGTTCCTGTGAAGTGTTTGAAACCACTTCTGGGCGCAGTTCTGCTGGGTCAAAGTCATCAACGTTGATTGATTTCATACGACCAATTTCCGCTCTTTCCAGTAATTGCACTTCGGCATCGCTTAACACACCTAAGGCTTTACCTTCTGCGGCAACTTTATCTAACCACATAAATGGTAGACGTTTACCGCTCGCTTTACAGACTTTGTCGTGCAGCGGTTCAGACGCGATGATGTCGAGTAGTGTTTGTTCTTGGATCCCCACAGCATTGTGCTCAGAATTAGTCCAGAACTGGCCTTTACCTAAACGGTTACGGCTTTCACACGGTGTTTGCATGATCTTAGCGACTTTATGATCTAACACATCGCTTGGGCGTTTCAGTGGACGACCGAATGGGAACATCACCACACGTAATGCGCCGCCAAGGCCCATAGGGAAGTTATCCAGTAAATCGTCTAAAGAAGCTTGTAGCTTGTATAGCGCATCTTCAACTGCCCATTGTACTAATGGCAAGTCGTCGGTTTGACGGCCTTCATCTTCATAGCGTTTCAGCGTGGCTGATGCCAGATACAGTTGGCTCAGTAAGTCACCTAAACGGGCAGAGATACGTTCTTTACGTTTAAGGTTGCCGCCCAAGGTTGCCATGGCTAAGTCAGAGAGCAGGGCAAGGTTGGCACTGAAACGGTTCATCTGTTGATAATAACGCTTGGTTTTATCTGAATAAGGCGCGTTAGAGAAACGGCTTGATGTCAGACCTAACCAGAAGCTACGGATGAAGTTACTGGTCGCGAAACCAATGTGACCAAAAATAGCTGCATCGAAGTTAGCTAAACCTTGACCCGATTCAGTATCAAACGCTGACTCCATTTCTGCGAGTACATACGGATGGCAACGAATTGCGCCTTGGCCGTAGATGATCATAGAACGGGTAAGGATGTTTGCACCTTCAACAGTAATTGCGATAGGCGCAGCTTGGTAGCCACGGCCTAAATAGTTATTGGGGCCAAGACACACGCCTTTACCGCCGTGAATATCCATGGCATCGATAACGCATTTCTGCATTCTGTCTGTCAGGTGATATTTTACAATCGCAGAGATAACCGACGGTTTTTCACCTAAGTCGATACCTGTAGTGGTCAACGTGGTTACCGCATCCATCAGATAAGCGTTACCGCCGATGCGTGCCATTGGCTCTTCGATACCTTCAAGCTTACCGATAGGCAATTTGAACTGACGACGAATGCGAGCATAAGCCCCTGTTGCCAGCGCTGCGGTTTTCACGCCGCCAGCTGAGTTTGATGGCAGTGTGATACCACGGCCCACTGACAAACATTCCACCAGCATGCGCCAGCCTTGACCAGCCATTTTCGGGCCGCCAATGATGAAGCTTAATGGCACGAATACTTCGTTGCCGCGAGTCGGACCGTTTTGGAACATGCAGTTGAGCGGGAAGTGACGACGACCCGTTTCTACTCCTTCCACATCGGTAGGGATCAAAGCACAGGTGATGCCGAGTTCTTCTTTATCACCAAGTAGATGTTCTGGATCGCGCAGTTTGAAGGCTAAGCCTAATACTGTCGCGACAGGCGCTAAAGTGATGTAACGCTTGTTCCAGGTCAGTTTCATACCCAGAACTTCTTCACCTTCCCATTGGCCTTTACACACAATACCAAAGTCAGGAATCGAGCCTGCATCGCTACCGGCTTCTGGGCTGGTCAGTGCGAAACAAGGGACTTCTAACCCTTTGGCTAAACGCGGTAAATAATGGTTTTGTTGCTCTGGCGTACCGTAATGTTGCAGCAGCTCCCCAGGGCCTAAAGAGTTAGGTACGCCAACAGTTGAAGCCAATTCACTACTTAAGCCCGCCAGTTTTTGTAACACGCGAGATTGGGCATAAGCTGAATATTCTAAACCGCCGTATTTTTTCTTAATGATCATGGCGAAGAAACCGTGATCTTTCAGATATTGCCATACGTCGGCAGGCAGATCGGCAAGTTGATGTGACACTTGGTGTTGATTCACCATGCGGCACACTTCTTCAACAGGGCCATCGAGGAAGGCCTGTTCGTCTGCACTTAAACGCGCAACTGGGTAGTTATGGAGTTTTTTCCAGTTCGGGTTACCCGCAAACAGATCCGCTTCCCACCAAGTGGTGCCGGCTTCAATCGCTTCTTTCTCTGTTGAAGACATTTCCGGCATGATGCCGCGATATACCTTCATCAGTGGACGACTGATCACATTTTGTCTAAATGCACTGATATTAAACGGCAGCGCGATCACGAGGAAAACGATCCAAGAGATAGGGCCGACAACATCGAGTGTCCATCCTGCTGTCATCACAACAGCGGCTGTAATAGTGGCAGTGAGCAAAGATACCCGAAGGTAAGCTAGGGCTCCTAGCACTAAGATCATGGCGATGATCCAAAGTAGGGTAGTCACTGTAATTCTCCTTAAATATGACCGAGTGCCAACCACAGGTCATAGAGTGTTTTATTGATTGCGATCACAATTATAGTTTGTGGTCAGACCTGTGTCGCATAAAAGTTAAACCTAAGAGAATTTTAATACAAGTATTTTTCAAACAATTGTTTAAATTATTTGTCAGCTTTGATCATTCCACAAATGTCATCAACTAGTTACAATGCCAACAAGTAGTTTTTTTGATTGATGATAGGCGAGAAATATGTGCGAGTTACTGGCGATGAGCGCCAATGTGCCAACCGATATTGTGTTTAGTTTTACGGGATTAGCACAACGTGGTGGTGTAACTGGTCCCCACGTGGACGGCTGGGGTATTACTTTTTACGAGGGGAAAGGTAGCCGTACTTTTAAAGATGCTTGCCCGAGTAGCGAATCGCATATTGCAAAATTGATCAAATCCTACCCGATTAAAAGTGAAGTGGTGATAAGCCATATTCGCCAAGCGAATCGCGGCTGTGTGTCTTTAGAGAATACTCATCCTTTTACCCGCGAATTATGGGGACGTTATTGGACCTATGCCCATAATGGTCAATTGACGGATTATCTGCCCAAGTTTCATGTCTCGCGCTATCAACCCGTAGGCGATACCGATAGCGAACTTGCTTTCTGCTGGATTTTGGAACAAGTCGCCCAGAAGTTTGGCGGTACTAAACCTGAAGATATGTTGGCTGTGTTCCATTACGTCGCAACATTGGCCGAGCAAATCCGTGCGTTAGGTGTGTTCAACATGATATTGAGCGATGGCGAGCATTTAATGAGCTATTGCAGTAATAACTTATGTTACATCACTCGCCGCGCGCCGTTTGGTAAAGCGAAACTTATCGATACCGATGTGGTGATTGATTTTGATAAGGAAACTACCGCCCATGATGTGGTGACTGTGATTGCGACTCGCCCATTGACCGAGAATGAACAGTGGCGCGTTATGCAGCCGGGTAACTGGAAGCTGTTTAGATTGGGTGAGCTGTTAATCGATCTCTGATGCTATGCCGTTGAGCGAAATAATGAGGGCGAGCGGATTTACGGTTGATTTTGTTTTGTTCAGGTCACTTTATTAAAAAGTTCGAGTCAGTATCTGACACATCTTCTAGCAATCAGTGATGAGTGATGAACCATTAGCGATGAACATTAACCGAAACCGAACTTAGAGGTAGGCCCTAAGTTCAGTTAGATTTAGATATAGTTCAGTTAGGTATAGTTCGGTTGGGTTTTATTCGATATTAGTTTGGCTTTAGTCCAGTACTTTTATACTAAGGCTTTGTATCATTAGGTTAAGTTCATACATCTTAACTCAATGCCTTACATCTTAACTCAATGCCTTACATCTTAACTCAATGCCTTACATCTTAACTCAATGCCTTACATCTTAACTCAATGCCTTACATCTTAACTCAATGCCTTACATCTTAACTCAATGCCTTACCGATTAACCTTCAGTCGTGCCGAGCAGTTTAGGCACTAGCGGTTTCTCTGCAATGTCTGCAGGTATGGTTTCTTGGTTCGGCACTTCATCGAAGTGATACTTCAGCAACTTAATATCGAGCTGCTTACTGCCTTTTTCAAAATGTGTTAACCGCACGGGCAAATATGCTAAGTCAGGCGCCATCCAGAAGAAGGTTTGACGCTTTTTATTGTCACGCACGACTTCAATTTTGACTGTGTCGTAACTGCCGCTGTCGATGTTCATTCGTTCTTTACCGATCACATGAAACTTGTATTCATCGACTTCGTTGTCCTTGACCATCTTATAGTCGAGCACTTCTTTGCCCGCCATCATATCTAGCCTAAATTGCAACTGCACCATAAGAGGATCAAAGATTTTATCATCATAGGGAAACTTGCCTTTTTCATCTTTGTAACGTGTATGAATAAAGCCTTGAGCTTTGGCGAATGCGGTTTGCTCCGTGTAATTAGGCCCGACACCTTGGCGTTGTTGTAAGTAACGCAAAGGACTGAGCTGCGCGTCATTTTGAGTAAATTCACTCAAGATGTGACGCACATCGGTTAACAATAACAGGCTGAGATCGCTATCAAAACGATACTTAAACACGCCATCTTCGGCATTGGGTAGCGTGTATTTGGCTTTTCCTAATTCAATGTCTCCATAGTTGACTTGGTATTCGGCCGTCTGCGGTGTTAGCGGCGTTGGCGCTGCCATGGCAAACATACTTTGAGTGAGGACGGTAAAACTCACTAATAATGTGGGAATGGTACGCAAAGAATGCTCCTTGGGTCGCAGGTTTTCACCTTGTATCACTACAGAACGGTCGGTAGTGGTTGATAAAAAAGTGTCGAGTAGCATGCTTACTTACACAGTTCTGGGTCAATCAGTTGAGCATAAATCAATTATCGGATCGACTGTAAGCAGGTTATAGCCGAGGACGACGTTTCTGTAAATAGAGATGTAAATAGTTTATGGATCAATATATTAAACTAAAATGGCATTGCCATGACTAAAGTCACCAGATCCGGGCGCCACTCGTATTCAGACAAACTAATTTTGCCGCAGTTCACTGTTATCCCTTCAATTCTTAATAATTCCATCTGTTCTTGAAAGAAGGTTGAATTTTTCTCGAAGGATATTTTGCCTTGACTATTGAGTACCCTATGCCAAGGGAGTGACAAATGTTCGGGAGCTGCTTTCAGCGCTTTTGACACATAACGCGCTCGTCCCGGTAATCCTGCATAATCGGCTATTTTGCCATAGCTGCTGACTTTACCCTGCGGGATCATAGCGACGATATGCCAGATTTTCGCCATAGGAGACATATCCACTGCTTGGGGCTGTTTTCTCGCTACACTCTGTTTATCTTGTTCAAGATATTGATACAGTGGTGATTTTTCTTTAGGAAACGATGCCATTGAATTGTTAACCCTCAGCTTAATGGTATTGATACCAATCACATTAAATATCTAATCAGTTCAAAGCCTCACAGGTATTTAAATCCCAGGCGCATTGACGCAGAAATGGTTATTCTCTTTTAAGTCAATGCAACACCGGAGTGGGGATACCTGTGAGGCTCCCAAAGGGCGGGTTTCAAAACGCTTATACTGCGTTTAAGGCTTTCGACAGAGCACCACTATGCCTTCAAGCCTTCGCCTTGTCTAAAGCGCGTTGAATTCCCGCTGAATGAACAGATATTTAATACAATTGGTATGACTCACAAAGAATCACGCTCAAAAACTTTTGCTTGATGAGTTCACGCTAGTGTAACGGTAAAGCGTGGCTTAGCGGAAGATGTGAGGGTATTTGGTATTTAAAGGATTAAGCACTTCTCGATATTTTTATCGGCTAGCTCGATTACTAACAAAATATTTAAACTGTTTTTAGCTTAAATATTGTGTAAATGGTCAAATAGTCCATAATAGCGCCAATTTTTTTGACTCGATGAGAGAAGATAACTGGCATGGCTGTACTCGATATTCTAACTATTCCCGATGAGCGCCTTAAACGTAAAGCGCAACCTGTAAAAGATATTGAAGCTGTTCAGGGATTTATCGATGATTTAATCGAAACCATGTATCACACGGACGATGGTATCGGTTTAGCGGCAACTCAAGTCGGCAGTACAGATGCAATTATCGTGATCGATTTATCTGACGGTCGCGACCAGCCTTTAGTGCTGATTAACCCTGAGATTGTTGAAAAGTCAGGTGAATTCGTCGGTGAAGAAGGTTGTCTGTCTATCCCAGGTTATCGCGCTAAAGTGTCACGTTTTGAAAAGGTTAAAGTGACAGCCTTAGACAGAACGGGCAAGGCTATCGAAATCGAGACCGATGAGTTTTTAGCCATAGTGTTGCAGCACGAAATCGACCATTTGCATGGCAAAGTATTTATCGAACATTTATCCATGCTAAAACAACAAATCGCCCTTAAAAAAGTGCGTAAATACGCTTAACTTTTGACTTAAGTTGTATTTTAGAGAATGGTTGTACCTATTGATTAGCCGCATTTATAGTGCGGCTTTTTTGTATTTAAAATCTAATCAAGGAAGATTAATGCTGTGATATGTGAACATAACAGCTTGTTTTTACTCTGATGAATGGATAAGGTAACCCAAAATCTGCATTATACCAATCGTATTAAATATCTGTTCATTCAGCGGGAGTTCAACGCGCTTTAGACAAGGCGAAGGCTTGAAGGCATAGTGGTGCTCTGTCGAAAGCCTTAAACGCAGTATAAAGCACGTTGAAACCCGCCCTTCGGGAGCCACACAGGCATCCCACTCCGGTGTTGCATTGGCTTAAAAGGGAATGACCATTTCTTCGTCAATGCGCCTTGGATTGAGATGCCTGTGAGGCTCTGAACTGATTAGATATTTAATGTGATTGGTATTATTGTAGGTTCAGTTTTCATCATTAACAGCAAGTGTATGGATACGGTAGGGAAACAAATGAAACATAAGGTAATAGCCTGTGGCATAGCCTCATTCGCAATGCTTTCACTGAGCGGTTGTAGTGCATTTTTTAACGGTAATACCACGGAGAAAAATGCGGTATCGAGTAGCTTAGTCGAATATTTATACCCTGATGAGAAGAGTCGCCAAGCCCAGCAGCCATCCTTACCTGTGCTGCGTTTACCTATTACCGTCGGCATCGCTTTCTTGCCTTCGTCCCATTGGCAAGCCGATGCAATTGATAGCCGAACTCAGATGGCCTTACTTGATAAGGTTAAAAAATCCTTTGTCAAATATGACTATATTGATCGTATCGAAGTGATCCCAAGTACCTATCTTAAAAATGGTAAAGGTTTTGAAACCTTGCAGCAGGTTGCTCGCCTGCATGATGTTGATGTTATGGCATTGGTTTCTTACGATCAATTGATGCAAAGCCACGAGAACAAATCCGCCATCCTTTATTGGACTATCGTGGGCATGTATTTAATCCCCGGCAATGAAAATGCGATTCAAACCTTTGTTGATACAGCCGTTTTCGATATGCGTAGCCAGAAGATGTTATTTAGGGCGCCAGGTATTAATCAGTTAACTGAAAGTTCAACCGCTGTTGGCGTGACGACAACCCTAAGAGAGAAATCCTACGAGGGTTTTGATCTTGCGGTGAACGACATGATAGTCAATTTAGATGACGAGCTTGCCCGTTTTAAAACTCGGGTTAAGGAAGAGCACGTTGCCACCATTGAACATAAACAAGGTTACAGCGGCGGTGGCAGTTTATCCCTATTAATCCTTTCACTATTGGGAATTTTGTCACTCGGCCGTTTTACCATCTGCCGAGAATAGTTGAACTCATTTATCAGGGGTGAGGTGAACGAAAAGGAGTTTCATCTTTTGGCCATTCCTATTTCGGGCTTTGTATTAAGTTCTTATCACTCCTTTACCCTATGTTAAATGGGCTGATTGAAACATTAAGGACTTAAATATAATGACAGACATTATTGATAGAATTGTTTATGAAATCGAGGATGTTGAAGAGGCGGTAAACCTTGTAAAAACTATCTCGTCAGCACATGAATTGTATGCCTTATTGGACCATTATAATTGGGATGATGGTAATGAGATTCCTATTGCAATTGCGGATCATCCATTATGCGAGTTAGCCATTGCCATAAAGCTATTTTGGCTTGCTGAAGCGATGGATTGGTTAGAAATGAATGAGCTAAATGAATTAATTCCAACAAATGAGGTAATAGAACCTTATCAACAGGAACATTATGATTTCGCGGTCATGCTGACTAAGCGAATTTTAAGCGGTTATTATCAGGTGAAAACAGTTTCTCATACTGAAAAAATAACAAAGACGGCGCAATATTTTCTTAAGAAGCGTGGGGTGCCTGAGATTTTGTATCAACCTATTGTGGTATGAGTGTAGAGGTATACGAAGTTGTATTAGCCTCACCATTTATTTTGTAGCTTCTGTCCGTAAACATTTCTATAAACCCCAAATCATATCCTTACAAAATAGGGCAGTGCGATCAGGGCGATGCCGATAGCGATAAGTAACGCGAGATAGGTGACAAAATAGGGATAAATCATCAGGGTGAGGCCAACGACTAAAGGGATGGGTGCAACTTGGCGTTTGCCATAGGTGAAAAAGCCAAGACCAAAGAGGCTAAAGACTAAACTCCATAGTAATAATGCTGGATTATCAAACATCTTGAGTTCCTAAATGGTTAGCCTAGGTAGGCTTTGACCTTATCACAGCGTCAAACTGGTCAATCGATTACTTAAACTATTGGTTAAACGGCTGCGTCGTTTTATTGAGTCTAATGCTGACTATCCCGTAGCGTAATTAAGCTTTATTCATCTTATTGCTGCGATGTTGCCTTATTTTACTCGTGCTATAGCTCATATAACTCTAAGGGTAAGCCGTCGGGATCGCTAAAGAAGGTGAATTTTCTGCCTGTGTATTCGTCAATGCGGACGGGTTCAACGGTAATGTGATGGCTATGAAGATGTTCGATGGCGGTTTCAATTGATGCTACGCGAAAGGCGAGATGCCTAAGTCCACAGGCTTCGGGATAGCTTGGTCGTTTGGGTGGATTATCGAATGAAAATAACTCAATTTGACTCTTATCGGCCAGTTGTAAATCAAGTTTATAGGACTTACGTGCCTCTCGGAAATGCTCTGCAAGCACGGTAAGGCCAAGAATGGTTACATAAAAGTGTTTGGACTTTTGATAGTCGCTGCAAATAATCGCTGCATGGTGAATGCCGAGTAACATTGCTTTCCTTTGTGATTTTTAATGGTTGATCAAATAAGATAGAAAGGTTTGAGAGTATAACGGTTAAAAAAAGATAGCGTCACAGTTTAGCGTGACGCTATCGGTCGATTTCACTTTTTAGCTCACCTAGGCTTTTTGCTCGTTTAATCTTCCAGCTCGAATATGGCTGAAGACAGCGGTGCAAGTTGCATCTGAACTTGTCCTTCACCTAGTTTGACAACCAACTGTGCTTTATTGTCTTCCAGCAAATCCTTAAGTGAATAGGTACCATCCGTTAATTGCCATTGGTCGATAAGTGGCTTTGGTAGCTTAAGGGATAATGGCTTTGCTTGAGTTTGATTAAAGTTATTCACAATAATCAGTTTTTGGCTCGTTTTATTGGTCGTATCTTCCTCAAAGCGCACAAAGGCAAAAGTGCTGTCATCATAACCCGTTGCACTGCCATGAGTATCCATTGTGGCGGTTTGTGCGCTGCGGTTGGCGGCATCGAGCGAGTAATACTCTCCTAAGAGCGCAGGTACATTTTTACCTGTGCTTAGGTTCAGTAATTTTTGATAATAAGTCCGCAAAGTGACTTCCTTTAGGGTTGATTGTCCACCATCAAACTTGCCATTGTTCATCCAGCGCTGATGGGCTGGGACGCCAACATAGTCAAAAATACTGGTGCGTGATGCATGACCAAATCCTGGGTTGTCGATGGCGGCTTCTCCCACTTCTTGGCCAAAATACACTAACGTCGGTGAAGTGCCTATCGTTGCCGACACTACCATAGCGGGTAGGGCATAGTGTGGATTCACGGCTTGGGTTGCCGTGGGCTTATTTGTATGTGGCGATGCTAAAAATGCTGCATTACCAATACGTTGCTCGTCGTGGTTTTCTAAAAAGTGCAGCATGTGAGATTCAATATCCTGCACTTTTTCCTGTTCTGCCGCGATATTAGCTGTGCTGATTTTACCCGCCATCACGGCTTTGAGCGTGTCGTAAAGGTCAACCTTATCGTACAGATAATCCATTTTGCCAAGTTGGATATAATCTCGGTACAAGTTAGGGTTATAGACCTCGGCCAAGATAAAGGCATCGGGATTTGTGTGTTTTATCTGACTATTGAGATAACTCCAAAACTCCACTGGCACCATTTCGGCCATATCATAGCGAAACCCATCGACACCTTTCGCTAGCCAATACTGGGCAATCTGATTGAATTTAATCCAAGAGCTTGGGAGCTCGGCTAAGTGTTGTTGCCAAAAAGCGTAATGCTGTGCCTGCGTTAAAGTGGCGAAATTGGCTGGCAGGCGAGGGAAGTCATAGGTGCCATCGGGGCGTACGCCGTAATTGATTTTAACGGTCTCGTACCAATCATTGGCATCGGGCTTGGCTAAGCGTGAGCCATTGCCAGTCCATTTTGCGGGAAATTCGTTGAATTTGCCGTCACTTAAGGGGTGAGTTTCTCCGCCCAGCGGTTTAAGCTCTGCGGGTAAGCTTGGTACCTCAAACGCATGCGCTTGTCCCTTTGCCCCCTCCGAGCCATTATAAACATCAACTTTATCAACAACGTAATAGAAGTTGTTGTTTTTGGCGTACACCAGACTGGTATCATCATCTTCGCCAAAATCGCGCACGCCTTGGGGTTTACTCACGGATTGATAATGGCGCGCCACATGGTTTGGCACGATATCGATAATCACTTTTAAGCCGTGGTGATGGGTACGGGCAATGAGCGCTTCGAACTCGACTAAACGGTTGGCGGGATTGACCGCCAGATCTGGGTTGACGTTGTAGTAATCTTTGACTGCGTAGGGTGAGCCCGCGCGTCCTTTGACCACATCGGGATCATCAGTACTCACGCCAATCGCGCTGTAATCACCAATCAATGCATGGTGGGGAACGCCCGTGTACCACACATGGGTAACGCCTAGGTCCTTGATGCTATTGAGTGCAACATCGTCGATATCATTAAATTTGCCGACGCCATTGTCGGCAATCGTGCCCCAAGGTTTGTTGGTTGGATTTTTATTGCCATAAAGGCGAGTAAAGATTTGATACACCACAGGTTTAAGCGTCATAACCTCACTCTCAGACTTTGGTAGTAACTCATTATCAAGCGTCTGCGTTGATGTATTTGCATTGATCGAGAAGCTAAAAAGCGAGGCAGTTAATAAAGAGGCGCTGAATAGAGCGTTTAAACATAAGCTGAGTGATGACTGTCGGCGCTGCTGGGTTTTTGCTGCTTTGGTTATAAGTAAAGCCACTATGGGAAATTTAGCCTCTTGGGGGCACTGAATCACTCGGGAATAGATAGGCGATAAAAAGCTCAAGACTGAATTCCTTTTAGGGTTGAGTTTTTGATTGGGTGAGTTGTTTGAGCCTGAGTTAAATCGCTAGCTGAGTAACTCATATGATTAGAGGTTTGACGGCTAGATAAGCCAGTATTTAGCTGCGGTCTTGCTTTAAGCTCAAGGATAGTGACACCTGCATGGGGTAATGCTAGCGCTTGATTGAGTGAAACTGTGTTGCCACTGATGATATCTGTAGCGGCGCGGTTATCGCCAAGTACACTGGCAAAGCGGTTTACATCTAGCGTGACTGCTTTGTCATTTTTATTGTAAATCACCATGACTTTGTCGGCCGAGGGCTGAGTACAGGCGTTGTGTTGGGTTTGAGAATCGTGTTGAGTTAGTGACTTAAGCTCTTTAGCATTTAGGTCAGCTGATAATGGGTCATTCAATAAGCAACGAAATTGCACATAGATGCCATCCTGCGGCACAAAGTGCAGTAGATCGCCCGATTGCAGCGCAAGGGATTGTTTACGGTAATTCAGTAGCGTACGGACAAATTGCTGCGCTTGTTGTTGAGGTTCACTCAGTCCTTTGCCCGTAAAGGCGTTAATGGCACTGTTGGCAAAGCCGCCGGGGAAATCACTGCGCACAACACCATCGTGACGACCTTCGGTTGGGCTGGTCATCAAGACTTCAGTGCCGTAGAACAGCTGTGGAATGCGTTTGGCGGTCAGCACATAGGTGAGGGCCATCTTGTATAAGTCTATATTTTCTTTCACTAAACTGAAAATCCGATTGGTGTCGTGATTGCCTTCAAATAACACTAGCTGACTGGGTGAGGCATACACAACATCGTTGGCTAACATCTCGTAAAGTGTGATAAAGCCTGTGTCCCACGCCTCTGGCTCATTAAGGCTGGCAATCAATTTTTCATATAGCGGGAAGTCCATCAAACTGGGTAAATCTGAGGTATAGCCATCGGCATTGATTTTGCCCTTTTGCCAATAGGACACTGTGATGGGGTTTGCGGTCCATTCTTCGCCAACAATATTAAAATTTGGGTACTCAGCCATTACGGCCTTAGACCATTTAGCGAGAAACCCTTTGTCGGCGTAGGAGTAAGTATCTTCACGTATCCCCGAAAGTCCTGCGTACTCGACCCACCAAATACTGTTTTGGATAAGATAGGTTGCCAGTTTTGGATTGCTTTGATTTAGATCTGGCATAGTGTCGGTAAACCAGCCGTCGACAAAATCAATATGATCTTGCGCTGCCGCGTAGGGATCTTGCACTGTCGTGCGCCTATGGCTGGTGAAACGGGGGCTGGTAACGCTGGATTTAATAGCACTGGATTTAGTATCGGCAGACTGCATCAAGTCAGGCTTGGATTTGCGATTATGTAGCTGCGTTTTTGTGGCATCGTTCAGCCAGTCTTGGCTAGGTAAATCGTTGAGCCACCAATGGTTAGAGCCGATATGATTCACCACAACATCTTTAATCACCCCAAGGCCAAGCTTGTTAGCCTTAGCGACTAAGGCTTTATAATCTTCGTTGCTGCCAAAGCGGGGATCGACGCGGTATAAATTGGTAATTGAGTAACCGTGGTATGAATACTGGGCTTGATTATTCTCAAGCAGCGGATTGATCCATAACTGAGTCACCCCGAGCTTTGCCAGATACGCTAAGTGCTGGCTGATCCCTGCTATATCGCCGCCATGGCGAGCATCGGGATAGTTGGGGTTGCTAGGATTACTTGGATAGTTAGCCGCAACTTGCTCTAACATATCGGCCTGACTGTCATTACTGGTGTCGCCATTGGCGAATCGGTCCGGCGTGATAAGGTAAATCACATCCTTATTGCTAAATCCTTGGCGTTCACGGCTACCTTTAGCGCGCCCTTGCAACGTATAGGGCAGGCGATAAAGAGGTTTATTGGCTTTTGAAGCAGAGTCAGTGCTGGAAATCACTAGTTCAAAGGTTTGCGGCGCAGCTTGACTCAGATCTAAATTGATAAACAAATAGTGAGGGTTATCAGTGTGCTCAAGGCTTTTAAGTGTGATGCCTTTTCCTTGGATATCAAGCTTAATCTGCTGCGGTAAGCTTGGAAGTTCGCGGCTATACAGCATCAGCTGTAACTCAGGGTTCTGCATCCCCGCCCACCAAAACGCGGGTTCAAGCTTAACGTCCGTCGATATATCTTGCTTAAAGGTGTTTGCATAGGCCGTATTAGATGAAGAGCAAACCAAGCATAAATAAAGCGCTATCATTAGGTTTTGACGGATCATAATGTAAGCCTTTTAAAGAGAAATAAGTAAAACGTGCTGGCATGATGAATGTTAGAAATACTGAAATCTGCATAAGCAAAAGCCTGCTTCTTAATTGAAGCAGGCTTTATTCTGGGTAGCTTATAAAGAGTAACTTAACCCTAGGAAGTACTGTCTACCGAAGTATTGGATTGTTCCTGTCTGATGTTCCTCACCAAAATAGGTTTTGTTCGGTTCATCAGTTAAGTTATTAATTTGGAATAAGAACTTAAGTCCATTTTCCAGAGCGTATGAAGCTTGATAATCCACAATCGTTTCGGCATCGAAGAAGGCGAGTTGTGATTCAACTGCCACTTGTTCTGAAACATAGCTGCTACGATATCTCATGCTTACGCGAGTATCGAAACCATCCAGAGTATAGAACAAGGTGGTGTTGAGTACGCTTTCTGATAAACCTGGTAATGGAATGGTTAAGTTTGAACCACTTAAATCTGTGGTAAATTCCACTTCACTGTCTGAATACGAGTAGCTGCCAGTGAAGCCAAGACCGCTGAGTGGCGAGGGCAAGAAATCAAATATTTGGGTATAACCTAACTCAACACCACGAATGTAGCCGCCATTGTCGTTGTTGATTGCAGTTTGATATTGACCCAAATTTTTATTAACAGGATAAGTGACGCCATTATCAACTACTGTATCTGGGACAATAAAACCTTCAGATTCAAAATCAAATTCAGTGATAGTGAAATCGTTGATGAAAGACTTGATGTCTTTATAGAACAGAGCTATCACCACGGCGCCTTCACTGTCTTCGAAATAATGCTCGTAAGACAGATCGAATTGATCGGCATAGAAAGGATCAAGCAAAGGGCTGGTGTTACCCCAGGCATTGTATGTCTTATAGCCTTTGTTTTCGTCGGAATACCAGTTGCCTCGTCCTGATTTCAGCTTATTGATCGGAGGACGAGCCATCACAGAGGCTGCGGCGAAACGCAGTTGATCATTTGACGTCAAGTGGAAGTTGAGGTTGAGTGATGGTAAGTAGTCTGTGTAGGTCTGACCGATTTCATTGCGGATATAGTCAGTGCTGATAACACCCTTTTCGTCCGCGATAGGCTCGCCCAAACCGAAGCCGATTTGTTGCAGACCTGTGCTGTTCTGATCCGTGTGAACCACTCGCAGCCCTAGGTTACCTGTTACTTTGACATCACCCAGATCAAACTCTAGATTGCCCTGTACATATCCTGCCAGTATATCTTCATTAACGGCACCGCTTTGGATCATGGTCCAGTTATCCGACCAGTTAGCCGTCGGATTAAATGGGCCTTGACCCGTCGCTGCCAATTGATTGTTGACCAGCTCCACAGCCTTGTCGAAATCGATCGATAGGAAGCTGGGGTAGCCTGAAAGTTCACCACCGAAATTGACTATATTTGTCATGTCATCATTTAACACCAACACTGGTTGATTGGCGGGGTTAGTGTCAAATTCGAAGCCGTAGCCTGCTTGAGAGCGCTGGGCGTTGAATTCACGTTTTGAGTAGCGTGCGCCGAAATCGACAGAACTCAGGAAGGATGAGTCCAGCACATAGTTAAAGTCTAACTTGTAGGCGACAAGATCATTTTGTTGATCGTATGGCCACATACCCACTTCTTTTAAACCCAAGGTCGCGGTATTGGTATAGTCGTTTGAAAAGCTGACATCGGCAGGGCTTAAACCATGTAGTTGATAATTAATTGATTCGGCTGAGCGTACTTCATTACCTATATCATCATATAAAACGGCACGAGTGCCGCCGTTGACGAACTCACCATCGGCTTTTGAATAGCTCACATCACCTGCGACAGTTAATGCGCCGCCATTATTCCACTCAATATTGACTGAGCCTGATGTCAGTTCTGAATATTTTGAGTCGTTATCATTGATAACAAAAACGGCAAAGTTATCAGTACCATCAGTTGATACCGTTCCGCCTGTCATAGAACCATTTTCGACAACCGCATCACTAATAGTACCGTTTTTTAATGACTTAACGCGAAAGCCTCGGGCAAAGTTTTCGGAAGTGAATTTTGAATGGAATAAATCACTTTTTACACTGAGATTGTCTGTTGGTTGCCAATGGATAGCAGCCATATAACCATCACGTGTATCATCACCGCCTTTTTGCTGTAACTCAAAACCTTCACTGATTGATTCGGCAGCACCGTCGCCATTGACATCTTTTTTATCGTCGTTGAAACGTAAACCAATGAATTGACTGGCAACATAAGGTTGGTACAAATGGGCATAGCCTAGCGCCACACCGAGTGTATCTTCAAGGAATTTGCCTTGATATGCAAAGCTAAGACGGTTGCCATATTGATCGGCATCGGAAATCTCATCCGCTCTGTCATTAAAACTGCCGCGAGCATTGATATTAAATGATTGGTCTTTGTCGCTTTTTAAGGGATCTGCGGTTTTTAATTCTACCGTACCGGCGACGCCTCCTTCAATCAGCGAGGCTTTTGGTGTTTTATAGACGGCGGCTTGACTAATTAATTCGGATGGATATTGGTCAAACTCAATCGCGCGTTTACCGCCCGTTGTCACTTGTTCGTGTCCATTAAGCGTTGCAAAGACGAAATCACCATCAAGACCTCGAATATTGAGGCCGCTTGCTTGTCCACCAGTGCGCACAGCGGTCACGCCTGGTAAGCGAGTCAGTGCATCAGCGATTGACTGATCGGGAAGGGCGCCAAGATCATCTGCTGAAATCGATTCAGAGACGGTATCTCCAAAGCGTTTATCATTTAGTGATTTGATGACACTGGTTCTAAAGCCTTTAACTTCAATAACCTCAATAGCAGCTTCTTTTGCTTCCTTATCTGTAGTCACTTCATCTGCCGCATAGGAGTGCATACTGGCACCTGCGGCGATGAGCGCTAAGGTTAGCAAACTGGGTTTAAATCGCATCATATCTCTCTTCCCCTTGGAGTCGCTTTATCGCTTTGTAGAGCGTTTTATCGTTATCACCGCGTTATTTTTGCGGCCTTTTTTTGGTATATGGGCGCTTAATTGACTGCATAAGTGCTGCGTTTATGACCAAATTGTTATGCAACGGTGAAGATACTACTCCCGAGTTTCTTAGCTGAACAACAGAGTGCATACGTATTCAATACCTAGCAGAGTTAAGAATAGACTGTGATAGAGGGTGAACTCAGGGAATAAAATGATTTTATTTTGTAATCAAGTGACTGTTACTAAAAAGTAAATTTCATTGTGATGCCATGTGACTATTGGCTGCATCTTCTGCATACGTATGCAGGTGTATTGAACCTTATTTCCCTCTTCACGTATGCTCGGTAACACAAAAGAAGCCGCGATGACTTTACTCTGCAGTAACAAAACGATAACTGTTTGCTTGAGTGTGTCAGGGAAAGTTCGCTGTAGAATAATGATAAAAGGGGCAACAATGAGTGAGTTAACGTGGTGGCGTGGTGCAGTGATTTACCAAATTTATCCGCGTAGCCTTTTAGATACTAATGGTGACGGCGTCGGGGATTTACGCGGCATTATCATAAAGCTGGATTACATTGCGAGTCTCAATGTCGATGCCATCTGGATTTCACCTTTCTTTAAATCTCCTATGGCAGATTTTGGCTACGACATCAGTGATTACCGCGAAGTTGACCCTCTTTTTGGCACTATGCATGATTTCGATGAATTGATTGAAAAAGCCCACGGTTTAGGTATTAAGGTCATTATTGATCAAGTATTAAGTCATACCTCGGACCAACATGCGTGGTTTATTGAGAGCCGCGAGAACCGTTCGAATCCCAAGGCGGATTGGTATGTGTGGGCC
The DNA here is from genome assembly GCF_025654465.1 of Shewanella sp. SM101. Lineage (NCBI taxonomy): Bacteria > Pseudomonadati > Pseudomonadota > Gammaproteobacteria > Alteromonadales > Shewanellaceae > Shewanella > Shewanella sp. SM101. The sequence goes on along the minus strand of NZ_JAKKRH010000005.1, from coordinate 88,001 downwards.
GATCCTAAGGAAGACGGTACAGCGCCTAACAACTGGCTCGCGATTTTTGGCGGTTGTGCTTGGGAGTGGGAACCGCGCAGACAGCAATACTATTTACATAACTTCCTGCGTAGTCAGCCCGATATTAATTTCCATCATCCCGAAGTGCGCCAAGCTGTGCTGGATAACGTTGAATTTTGGCTTAAAAAGGGGGTAGATGGCTTCCGCTTAGATGCCATTACCTTCTGTTATCACGATGAACTGCTCAGGGATAATCCGCCAAAGCCTAAGGATAAACGTCAGGGCCGTGGTTTCAGTGAAGATAACCCTTACGCTTATCAATACCATTACTACAATAATGACCGTCCGCAAACCATCGCTTTTATTGAAGATTTACGAAAGCTCATCAATCGCTATCCAGGAGCGGTGACCTTAGGCGAAGTCTCGGCCGAAGATTCTTTGGCTGTAATGGCTGCCTACACTAAGGGCGAAGATCGCCTACATATGGCCTATAGTTTTGAGCTATTAACCGACGATTACAGCGCCGCTTATATTCGCCAAACCGTAGAGGCTTTGGAAGCGAGCATAGGTGATGGCTGGCCATGTTGGGCTATCGGTAATCATGATGTGCAGCGCGTAGCGAGTCGTTGGGGGCAAGGTAAGCAGAATTCAGACATGGTCAAAATGCTCAATGCCATGCTAAGTTCGCTGCGCGGCAGTATATGTAGTTATCAAGGTGAAGAACTCGGTCTAACTGAGGCGCCAATTGAATACCATGAGCTGCAAGATCCTTTTGGCAAAACATTTTGGCCTATGTTTAAGGGGCGTGATGGTTGCCGTACGCCAATGCCGTGGCAGCAAGGCGCTGACTTTAGTGGTTTTAGTGATGTTTCTCCTTGGCTGCCAATTCCACCTGCGCACCAAGCGTTAGCTGTGGATGTACAAGAATCTGATGCTGATTCTATGCTCAATGGTTATCGACGTTTTCTGGCTTGGCGTAAGTTACACCCAGTGTTAGTTGAAGGTGATATTAAATTTGTTGATACAAAGGAGCCCATTTTGGCCTTTGTTCGCACCTTAGGCGATATCAAAGTGTTTGTGGGATTCAATTTAGGTGATACCGAGGTCGAGTTTGATTTCTCTGCATTTGAACTCAGTGAGTCGCTGACGGGACATGGCCTTAAAACCGCACAAATAGAACACAATCAGCTGAAGTTTTCGGCATTTACCAGCTTTTATGCAGTGTTAAAGTGAAAATGATTCATTTTTATTCGGTTGAAGTGTTATAGATACGGGATCCCAAGCCCACAGTTTGATATAAACCCGCCCACGGGCACCATGGGGAATGTAACCTTAATTAGTTCCTGATAATAAAAACATACAGAGAGAATAACTATGGCGTCATCAATTAATACCGGTAGCTACACGAGCAGCACTGGCGAAAATGGGTCGGGCAGTTATCGTTTTGCCTTGATCTCATTGACTTCACTGTTTTTTATGTGGGGTTTCATCACTTGCTTGAACGATATTCTGATCCCGCATCTTAAAGCGGTGTTTTCACTGAATTATACTCAAGCTATGTTGATCCAGTTTTGTTTCTTCGGTGCTTATTTTCTAGTCTCAATCCCTGCGGGTAACTTAGTGAAAAAGCTGGGTTATCAAAAGGGAATTGTTACTGGTCTCGTGATTGCAAGTATTGGTTGTGCGCTGTTTTATCCTGCGGCGGCCCTCGCTACTTACAACTTGTTCCTCGGTGCATTATTTGTTTTGGCATCAGGCATCACAATCCTGCAAGTGGCAGCCAATCCTTATGTCAATGCCTTAGGCAGTCGCGAAACTGCGTCGAGTCGTTTGAACTTAACGCAAGCGTTCAACGCCTTAGGCACAACGGTTGCACCGTTTTTTGGTGCTATGTTAATTCTTTCTGTTGCCAGTTCAGTATTAGGCGATTTAGCCCAAGCGAGCGCTGAAGCAGAAGTGGTTAAACTGCCATACCTGTTACTTTCTGGCGCCTTGGCAATTTTAGCGCTGATTTTTGCGAAGTTAGATTTACCTGTGATCCGTGAGCATGATGAAAGTGTTCAAGGTGAAGTTCAGACCCATCTAGGTAAAACCAGTGCCTTACAAAGCAAGCACTTAGTGCTCGGCGCTGTGGGTATTTTCGTGTATGTCGGCGCAGAAGTGTCTATCGGTAGCTTTTTAGTTAGCTTCTTAGGTGAAAGCCATATAGCGGGTATGCCAGAAGCTGAAGCCGCCCATTACATCGCCTATTATTGGGGTGGCGCTATGGTGGGACGTTTCATTGGCTCTGTGGTGATGCAAAAAGTACCAGCAGGCTCAGTGCTTGCATTTAATGCTTTTATGGCGGCGCTACTTGTGGTTGCAGCGATGACAACCAGTGGCAGCATTGCCATGTGGGCAATCCTTGGGGTGGGATTATTTAACTCGATTATGTTCCCAACGATCTTCAGCTTAGCGCTTCGTGATTTAGGTCCACACACTTCACAGGGCAGTGGCATTCTGTGTTTGGCGATTGTGGGCGGCGCGATTTTGCCTTTATTCCAAGGCATGTTAGCGGATAATCTTGGCGTTCAGCTCGCCTTTATTCTGCCCGTGATTTGTTATGGTTTTATCCTGTTCTACGGGGCTAAAGGCTCAAAAATGTAATGGGTTAAACTGACTGTGGCAAAAAAGCGATCTTAGGATCGCTTTTTTTTATGGCTTTAACCTTAACTCGGCGCCAGCGCGCTTGCGTATTAAGGCCTGACCTCCTATGATCCTCCGGTTTTATCATTCATGGTGACCTTTTAAATGTTGAATTCTCCGCTTTCTGCCAGCTCGAACGAATTAGTGATCAGTATCTTAACTATGGTGCTGAGCCAAGGAAAACCCTTAGATCGGGCCTATTCTCAGCATTTTTCTGGGTTGCAATTGGTACCCGCCGAGCAGGCGCGTATCGCATTAACGACGGGTGATATCCTACGTCGTTTAAATTTATATTGTTATCTGGCGGAAATTAGTCCAGATGAGATGGAGCGTTTTGGCTCTAAATTGCTTAATGCCTGGCATTTATTTCATGGGCTTGAACTGCCTAAAATGCAATATTCGCTGCAAGTTGATGAGGTGCGTTTAGCTGAGCGTATCGAGCAAGCGAAAACTAAGCCTGTGTTGTGGGACGGTTGCCCTGAGTGGCTCGATGTTATGGGCCGTGAGCAACTAGGTGAGTCTTGGGAAAAAGAGCGCGCCGCGTTAAGTACTGCGCCGAAACGTTTTTTACGCGCTAACGGCCTTAAGGTGACTCGTGATGAACTGGCCGCTAAGCTTGCTGCCGAGTTTGTGAGCACGCTCTGTGTTGATGGGGTTGATTCCGCCCTTGAAGTGACCTCCGATTCAGCCTTGTTCCGTACACAAAGCTTTAAAGATGGCTTATTCGAGCAGCAGGATGCGGGCTCTCAGCGCGTAGCTGCGGCGCTTGATGCCAAGCCAGGCATGAAAGTGATTGATGCTTGCGCGGGTGCGGGCGGTAAAACCTTACACATAGCTGCGCAAATGCAGGGTAAAGGACGCTTGTTGGCCATGGATGTGGAGCAATGGAAACTTGACAAACTCAAAGAGCGTGCCCGTCGTAATGGGGCACACAATGTCGAAACCCGTGTTATCGCCAGCAGTAAAACCATTAAACGCTTAAAGCTCAGTGCCGATAGGGTATTGCTTGATGTGCCTTGCTCTGGTTTGGGTGTATTAAAGCGTAATCCCGATGCAAAATGGCGTGATACCGTAGAGCGTTTACCCGTGTTAATGGAACTGCAAAAACACATTTTGAGCAGTTACAGCCGCATGGTCAAAGTCGGTGGCATAGTCGTCTATGCGACTTGTTCTATCTTCCCTTGCGAGAACCGCGGTCAAGTGGATGCGTTTTTAGCCGAGAACCCCAACTTTCGCCTGATTGAGGATGAAAGTATCAGCCCAGCCGATAGCGGCTTTGATGGCTTTTACCTTGCCAAACTTGAACGTATTCAAGAATAAAGCATTGCTTTTTAGACTAAAGTAAACCTTTTACCGCGCAGGTAAAGGGTTTACTTAATTAACATTAGTGCCTAGAATTTCTTATAAGTTATAAATATTTAACATTGTTAATCAGTATTTATATTGCAACTTTGCTCTTAAGGAAATTATGGCGTACGGCGTTAACCTTCCAGATCTGCTCGATCATGCAGACGTTAAACTCGCCCACAATGTCAGCATAGCTTGTTATAGCAGTATTCTTTCTATGCTGCTCAATGGCGCACCGCTACATGAAATCTTACACGCCTTAGTCTTAAAAATCGAAGCTCAAAAAGTAGGAACTAGAGGGTCTGTGTTACTGCTCAGTGCTGACGGTAAACGTCTGTTATTAGGTGCCGCCCCCAATTTACCCGACAGTTACAATCAAGCCATTAATGGTGTCGAAATTGGCCCCAATGTGGGTTCTTGTGGCACGGCGGCCTATTATGCGCAGCGTGTTATCGTTGAAGATATCGCTCAACATCCTTACTGGGTTAATTATAAAGAACTACCATTACGTGCAGGTCTTAAATCTTGCTGGTCAGAACCTATCAAAGATACTCATGGTAAAGTGCTAGGCACATTTGCCATGTATTATGATACGACAAAGTCCCCAACAGAGCAGGATTTAGAACTCATTTCAGAGGCGGCAAGACTGGCGAGTTTAGCCATTGAACGCAGTCGTGCAATGGAATTTCAACATTTAGCTGTGAAAATTTTTGACCGGTTACCCCTTGCTCTGGTTATTTCCAATTCTGACGATGCAGTTCTCTATGCTAATCCCGCTTTCAGACATATAGTTATTCCTCAAGATACTGATATCGCTAACTTTCACCCTAAGATTTTTTTAGCATCATCCCAATCTAATGAATTAGTGGGGTTATTTGAGCATTTAGCTCAGGACAGAATGTGGCAGGGTGAGTTGGTGGGGCTTAGGGGAAATGGCGAGGAGTTTTATCTTGACCTTATCGTCACGACCTTCCGAGAGTCCAATGGTCAGCAACCCTGTTTTGCATGGCTATTTTCAGACATTAGTGAACGTAAGAAAGCGGCGCAGCTGATTAAGTATCAGGCCAATAATGACTCTCTTACCGGACTTGCTAACCGCAATGCGTTATTTAAGCAGATCCAAGCGTTAATTACCTCCGATAGTTTGACACCCGGCTTTAGTTTTATGTTGATGGATTTAGATAACTTTAAGCAAGTCAACGACACCCATGGCCATGACAAAGGTGATGCACTGTTAGTGCAAGTGGTTAAACAGATCAGCGAGTGTGTCGATGACACTATGGTGTTTGCACGCTTAGGAGGGGATGAGTTTGCCTTGCTATTACCTGGGGTTGTTAACCAGAAAGAATTGGTACAAATTGCAGATACAATTAACAAAAATGTGGCAAAACATTATGTGCTAGCCGATGGAAAAGGCGTTTATAGCTCGGTAAGTATAGGGATTGCACGTTTTCCTGAAGATGCCCTCGATCTTGAACAGTTGTTAAATTGTGCCGATCAGGCCATGTATATTTCTAAGGCAAATGGTCGCAATCGATATCATTTTTTTACTGAACAAATGCAGCTAAATGCCGAGCGTGTTGCTAGCCTTCATAATCAGCTTAAGCAGGCATTAGATCAGCATACCTTCGAGCTTTATTACCAACCTATAGTCAATGCGACCACTGGCCTGATTGTCCGTGCTGAAGTGCTGCTGCGCTGGCAGCATGAGGGAACGTTTATTCCACCCGATGAATTTATTCCTATCGCTGAGAACAGTGGTTTAATCGTTGATATTGGTCGAGATGTTCGCCTTGGTGCTATGCAGACTATTTTAGAGATGCAGGAGCGAAATTGGTCCATTAAGTTATCGGTGAATGTCTCGACTTTTGAGTTTTGGTCCCATGAACTACAAGATGCCTTTGTGGAATCCTTTGCTGCGATTACCGAGCAACTTGAGGTGACTGATTTCCCCTATGACAGATTAACCCTTGAGATCACTGAATCTTTGCTGATGAAGCAGCATACGTATCTTATTGATGTACTTAATGGTTTGCGAGTTAAAGGGATTAAAATTTCCTTAGATGATTTCGGGACGGGTTACTCATCTCTATCTTATTTAGCTAATTTTCCTATCGATCAAATTAAAATCGATAAGAGCTTTATCGACAGATTAGATGAAGGCAAACGTCACGAAGCGTTGGTGGAGGCCATAGTGCGTTTAAGCCATGCGTTAGAGTTAACTGTGACGGCAGAAGGGGTAGAAACAGAGTCCCAGCTTAAATTTGTAATGGCGAATCATATTCAAGAAATTCAAGGCTATTTATTTTATAAGCCTATGCCCAAAGCTGCATTCTTTGCCCTGTTGGCAAAGCAAGCTGAGCTGCATAAGGGTTTTGACGTTTGACCTAGATGTGAGGGCGGCTTAATCAGTGACAGTCTGATTTTAATATTGGGTTTAGATGTAAGGTAATAATTCAAGTTTTAAATATAACACATTGAAACATAATAAATAAAAAGAGCGCCGAGGCGCTCTTTTTATTACTGAAAACAGGTGCTGCACTGAGTCTCTGCGTTCACATTGAGTCAGGTGGCGAGCGCTAAGATTTAGCGGTTATCTGGCTGTTAATCACTAGACTCAAGTATTCAGTAAAATCATGACCGTGATTTTGCAGCATTTTGGGGAACATAGAAATCGGCGTAGAACCTGGGAAGGTATTGATTTCATTTAGTAAAATTTCATTATTCGCGGTTAAGAAAAAGTCGATGCGCGACAGGTGACGCAATTTCATACCTTTAAATGCTTTGATTGCATAGGCGCGGATTTGTTCACTGATCTCAGCTGACACATGCTGTGCCACCACATCGGTGCGTGCTTTACTGTTTTTGGCGTATTTCTCATCGAAGGTGTAGAAGGTGTTGGTATCACAGATGATTTCACCTGGTACTGTCGCCACCACTTCACCGTTGTATTCGTATACTGCGACTTCTAACTCACGGGCTTTAATGGTTTTTTCAACGATAACATAGGGCGCATAGCCGAAAGCATCTTTAAGCACGCCAGCGACTTTATCGCTGTCATCGACTTTATAACAACCAACAGAGGAACCCTGGGAGGCCGCTTTGACGAAGATGGATCCCCATAGTGCTAATGCGGCTTGGGTTTGCTCTATTGCTGCATCGTCGAATTGGTTTAGGAAAATATACGGAGTATTCGGAATACCTAAGGCCGAGAACCACATTTTAGCGGTGATCTTATTAAAGCAGTTACTGCTCGCTTCGGATTCACAGCCGAAATAGGGCAGTTGGATCAGGTTAAAATAGGATTGAATGTCACCTGTTTCGCCGGGATAGCCATGAATGCAGGGAATGACGTAATCGACCGGCCATGGGGCTTTGCTCTCATCGCGGAAGCGAATTTCGCGGCTATTGGTCAGTTCACAATCATCACCCGCAGCGGTGCGGTATTGACCAAATTTATCCAGTTCGACACGCAATACACAAAACTGTTCGGATTTTGCCAATGAGGTTTCAAAATAATTGGCCGACATGAGTGAAATATCGTGTTCGGCACTTCCGCCGCCGCACAGCAAAAGCAGGTTGATCTTAGACATTGTGAGTGATTCCTCAAAGTGAGCAAAATCGGATGACATCGGCCTGTGGCAATACGAATATCATCCTATAGTACAGCCGCTGTCATCTTAGTTTTCTTGCCCCTATGAGTGCAAGGTTTTGCTGACTGATGGCTATTAAGTGGTGAATTTTAACGCATTACATCGCATTGCAAATATGGGGTTGTGCCTTTGTCGGGTTTATTTTGATTTTTGTGGCGTGAGATGGCAATGTCGTTGGACTATTGCTTCGTCACCGTCATCTAAACTGTGCAACCCAGTACGAGTGACATTGACTTTAGGCAGATTACAGCATGGTATCTCATGGTGAATAAAAACATTCGGTTAGCCCGCTTACAGGATACAGATAGTGTGCAGGTATTACTTGAGCAACTCGGTTATTCTTTGTCCCATGCCGCTTTAGCCCAGACGTTAAGCCAATATCAGCATGATTCTCTGCGCCGCAGTGATGAATTACTGGTGTATGAGCAACATAATGCGCAGGGTGACCTGCAAGTTGTCGCTGTGATGGCCTTAATGTTCTTTGATTATTTCCCCGCCTTGAGTCGTATCTGTCGTATAACCGCAATTGTGGTGGATGCCGACATGCGGGGTCAGGGCGTTGGCTCTCAGTTGATTGCCTTTGCGAAAGAGAGGGGAAAGCAAGAGAATTGCCAGTTACTCGAACTCACTACATCGATGCAGCGCATTGCCACACAGCAATACTATGAAAGTATCGGGTTTACCAAAACATCCTTTCGCTACAGCTTAGTTTTGAGCGAACCAAACGGCTAATTCTTGGCTCGAGCGAGCATAAACAGATCCGTTGTCCTTGTGCCTTCGGGTACCGGAAAAACGTTGCAGGTGACATTGATAATTTCAAATTGATTTTAGCAACTGATAATGTCTGGCCTATAACCGATATTCAGTCATCCGAATTTGTACATTAATACCAAAGCTCAGAGTAAATAGTTCAGATCAAAACAGATGTTTAGCCCTAAGTTATAGGCATGATTTTTATGTAAATTCACCATTAACTCTACATCCATCAGTTGTGCTAAGGCCACTGGTCTCGCTTCCCAGCGCGGTGCGTGGCCAGCATCATTACAGTGTGCTAGGTATAAACGTCGCGTACTTTGATGTATGCCAAAATACGTCATATTACAACGCTGGCTAATCGTTAAATAGGGCTCAAAGTCGAGTGCGTATATCTGCATGTCTTTAAATTCTGACCACTTGATATAGCGGGTTTTTTCATAATAACGCTTAGGTAAAGCGGCATCTGGTGCTATGGCGTCAAACAAGGCAATAACGGCTTGTAGATCCTTAAGTGTAATAATGTCCTTTTTAATCAATGTTTAAATCCTTAGTTTCATGGTTAGAGTAAATCTAAAAATCATATCTTAAAATGTAGTTCCTAAAGTGTTCCCCATTGACCACAAAGCTTCATTCACCCCCAAAGGCGGTCGGCAAGACCCGATGCGCGTTGGGTTGCTTGGCTACTGGCCCGCTCGAATACGTGCTGGGTGCCTAAGCAGGTAAAGTGGACTTTAGCGCGGGTGATGGCGGTGTAGACCAATTCTTTGGTCAGCAGTTGCCATTGGGCTAGGCTGGGGCTCGGCGGCAATACTAAGGCCACACGGCTAAATTCGCTGCCTTGGCTTTTGTGTACTGTCATGGCATAACAGGTTTCATGGCTGGGCAAACGGGCTGGCAAGACTTTTAACAGGCTGCCATCGGCCTTGATAAAGTGCGCCATTAAACGTTCGGGTTTATCTTCATCCTGCAAAATCAATCCGATATCACCGTTAAACAGGCCTAAGTTATAGTCATTGCTTTGGATGATAATGGGCCGACCCAGATAAAACTCCTGTAGCGGTTTAATCAGCTTGGCATTGGTCAGTGCTTGAGTCACATACTGATTAATGCCTTCAACCCCATAATCGCCCGAGCGCATAGCACATAGAATACGGTACTGGTTAAAGCGTTCAATGATGTCAGTTGTGCTTGGACGCTTGCTTAAATCACTATTACTCGTATCGCTATTCAAGGCACTGAGATAAGTGCCATATTGTTGGCAGGCTTGCTCCAGCAGTAAATTGAGTCCCACATTATTAGCAGGCTCGCTTACTTTGGCTTGGGTTTGGCTTACGATCATACTGTGTTCTAACCAGCTCAATTCTGCAGGTCCCTGTTGCCATACCTGCAAAATACCTTGAAGATCAGCACGATTGACGGCACTGGCGAGCAGTCCAATCCCTGCATCGCCTTTAAATCTGTGGCTGTGCATTAGCATACATAAGCTATCGCCAAGTTTAGGGGCATTGCTGATATAGGGCGTTAACTCAAAACCCGTTAAAGCACTCAGACGCTCGGCTTGTTCCTTGGAATAGCGCATTTGCCACAGAGCAGGGCTGTTTGACGCTATGTTGTTCTGAGCAAGGTTATTGGGATCTACTGGTATTTTAAGGCCCGCACAAATATCGGCGAGCACAGCGCCAGCCTCAACCGAAGCGAGTTGGTCTTGATCGCCGAGTAAAATCAAACTGGCGTGCTCAGGCAATGCGCTCAGCAATTTATACATCATGGGCAAATCGACCATAGAGGCTTCGTCGACAATCAATAAGTCGAGCCTAAGCGGATTACCTTGATGGTGGCGAAAGTGCGGCGAATTGGGGATCACCCCAAGCAGTCTGTGTAAGGTTGAAGCTTCCTCTGGAATACGTCTCAGAGCCGTTAAAAAGTCTTGGCTATTTCTATTGCGAGCTTCATCAATAACATTAGCATGGGCGCTGAGTTCCTTCGCCAGACGCGCTTTTGAGGCTTTGATTGATTCGCTTAAGCGAGCCGCAGCTTTTCCCGTTGGCGCGACTAAACGGATTTCCTGCTGTGATTCCATTTGTAGCAATAACAAAAGCTTAGTCACAGTAGTGGTTTTGCCCGTCCCTGGGCCGCCAGTGATCACCGACAGTTTTTTACCCAGCGCTGTGGCCGTGGCGACCTTTTGCCAATCAATGGGTGCTGTGTCTTCACTGTTAGTTAGTACATTGGTAGTGAGTGCATGGGGCGCGAGCACATTGGCAGGGAACAGTTGATCTAGCAGTGACCTCAACTTAGCAGTTTGAGTTTGCTCTTGGTGGCTTGCTTCTTCAGATAAGTGCTTAGATACGCTTCCGGACAAGCGAATTAAAGCAGCGGCCACTGAGGTTTCAAATTGATGATAACGTTGTAAATAGAGTCTGCCATTATCAAAAATAAGCGGTTTGTTACTGCCCGCTTGGCCGACGGCATCAAAGGTTTGTAAGGTCTCAGTGAGTGCTTCGAGGCTTAAGGTGATTTTACAATGGCTATTTTGTTCGGCCATGGGATTAAGTGGCACAATATGGGCGAGCACTAGACAGCTGTGCTGTGAAGATAATTGCTGGCTTAATAGCGCACACAGCAAAATAAACAAGGGATGTTGGCTGTCGCTTGGATGTAAGAGACTCATTTCGAGTGCGAAATGCCGATCGAGCGGTGTGAGCAGTCGTTCTTGCTCCCACTGTTTTAACAGCTCTGGCAGCGGCGCTGTAAGCTGAATTGCGCCATGATCTATCCATTTCGCTGCTGTGAGTGAATGTGCATTTAGCCCTTGGGTTGAGCGCATCATGCCGTGACTCCTGTATCTATTGCACGAGCCAATCTGCTGTGAAATAAATTGTCATTAAAAAGTGAATCTAGCGCGAGAATAAGTGCCTTCGGCGGTTTGTCGTAATAAATACCATAGCCGGGATATTGAGCCGACATTCCCCGTAAGAACAAGTAATAACAACCGCCTATGTGGCTGTCGTAGTCATAACTTGGCAGGCGTAAACTCAAATACCTGTGTAGCGCCAATGAATAGAGAATGTACTGCAAATCGTACCTGTGATCGGTTATTGCGCTTTGCAGCGCGCTCTGATGATAGGCATTGATGTTGTCGCCTAAATGATTCGACTTATAGTCGGCGATATAATATTGACCTTGGTATTCAAAGGTTAAATCGATAAAGCCTTTGAGCATGCCCTTGAGATCATCAAACTTAAGTGTCGACTCATAGCCAAACTGCTGCAGTAGCGCATTGAGCTCAGTATCTTTAAGTTCGCTTAAGGGTAAATAAAACTCCATTTCGACTAAGGTATTCTGCGGCGATAACTTGGCTAAGCACAGATCTGGATGAGCAGGTTTGACGGCGCTTACATGCCCCGTGACTTGCGACTCTAAGGCGTGCGGTATCGCGCAGAGCGGTGTATGCAGCACATCCAAATACCAAGTATGTAATACTGTTTGCCACTCGGGCGCGATACCATATTGCAGCATGGCTTTAGGCAATTGCAGCGGTAAGTCGATTTCTGCCTGCGTAAAATCAATCTCTTCTAACACTAAATGCATAAAGCTACCGGCATTGGCGCCGCGCTCAAAGTTAAAGCGATTGAGCATGTCATCCTGCAGATCATGACTTGCCTCATCAGGAATAGAGAGTGTTTGCGCAGCCGTATATTCAAGCGTACCTAATATTTCATCGTCGGCACCCGGAGCGGCTTTACCATGGCTGGTATTTTTAACGAGACCTGAATAACTGCCGACTCGCCACGGCGTGCTGTATTGGCGGGTTAAGGTTTTCGCGCTCAGTATTTGTGCTATGTCTTGGCTTGAGGGCAATGGGCGCTCGTCTATGTCATCGGGCACCTTATCAAGACTTATGGCTTCCACATCTTGAGCGAGCTGCTGCGCAGCATTGCAGATACGGGCAAAGTCACATTCTGAGTCGCCTATGCCGAGCAGATAGCCGATAGCGGTTTCATGCAGCTGACTTTTAAGGCCATTTTTAAGCTGACGACTGTGATTGGCGATATACAAGTAACACAAATACACAGGGCGAGTGAGCGCCACATACAAAAGGCGCAAGTCTTCGGCCAAGGTTTCTTGTTTGGCGCGATCCCAACCCTCATCCGTGCCTTCGATATCCCATACTAGCTCTTGCTCACCTGCATCGTTAGTTCTGTGGTACAGCATAGGCGTCGGGCGGCGGCGATTATCACGGGCTAGGCTGACAAAGGGCACAAAACACACGGGATACTCAAGGCCCTTACTCTTATGGATAGTAACGATCTGCACCAGATTCTGCTCGCTCTCGAGGCGCAGCTGCTGTTCATCGGTTCCCGTGTTATCAATCAGTTGCTGTTCATACCAATTGAGTAGGGCACTCATACCATCAAGTTCGGTGGCCTTTTGCTGTAATAGTTCGGCAAGGTGGCGAAAATCCGTTAAACGGCGCTCGCCATTCGTGGCATCTTGCTCTTGAGCATCTACCTCTGCACTGGCGGTGTGCAGTAAACGGTCAATTAGTTTAGTGCTATTGGCAAGGCTGAGTAGCGCGGGCATGATGCCGCGTTTCTGCCACACTTGGTGCAAGTTAAAAAACTGCTCTAATAATAGCTGTCTGTGCTCTTCATCTTGGTTAAAGGCATGGATTTGCTCGGCGCTATAACCTAATAATGCCGTGGCTAGGGCGCTGCGCAGTGCCCGTTCATCTTTAGGGTTCGCCAGAGATCGCAAAATTAACGCCATTTCCCGCGCTTCAAGGGTATCGAGCACACTGTCGCGACTTAAAAACACCGCGCCTATGTGGCGTTTACTTAATGCGGTTTTCATCACTGCCGCTTCGTTGCGATCCCGCACTAGGATAGCGATGTCTTTAGCGATCAACGGCCCTTTAGGGCTGTGGCATTCGCCATTGGCCGCATCTGTCAGTAAATGGGTAATTTGTGCCGCCGCGTCTTCTGCGAGCAAGTGTCTTGCCGTGGTTTTGTTGAGGCCGTTTTCTGCGCTTTCGCTTAAGAGTCTTAATCTTAAGGCGGTAGGATTGGCGGTTTTTTCAGTGAGGATTTTCCCTTTAGCACTGCTGGGCGTTTTCACGCTATCAAAGGGGATCGATTGACTGATAAACGGATCGTGATGCTGGCTAAACAGATGATTAACCCCAGCGACCATGTTTGCGCTTGAGCGGTAGTTGGTATCCAGATGATAGTGGGCCTGCGTATGATGACGGGCCTCAATATAGGTATGGATATCGGCACCGCGAAAGGCATAAATGGCTTGCTTAGGATCGCCAATCATCAACAGGCTAAGCTTATTTTCTGTATCGTTTTTGCTTTGTTCAAACGAGTAACGGTCTTGGTAGATGCCAGAGAAGATCGCAAATTGCAGCGGATCGGTATCTTGGAATTCATCAATAAGTGCGACGGGAAAACGTGTTGCCACGGCTTTGGGCAAGGTTTCATTATTGGCGTTTAACGCGCTCGCTAATGTCGTGAGTAAGTCATCTGGGGTCAGCACATTTTTTTGTTGTTTTTGCTGGGCAAATCGCTCGCTTATGCCGAGTTTCGCGCTATATAAAAATGCTGGTTTAATGGCGGCAATCAATGTGGCGAGTTGCTCCATATGATCCATCAGCGGTGCTTCGCTCACACTTGGGATGACGCCGCCCTTGTTGAGTTTTAACTCAGACAGCGATAAGGCTTCTAACTCTTTCAGCGGCGGCAACCCATGACCGAAGGCGAGCCAGTTATCTAATGCATCGAACATGGCGGCGAGCTTGGGGTACTTATCCGTTGCTTTGCCAAAGCGGGTGCCGTTGAGTGGCAAACTGTGTAGCAATGCCAATAAGCCATCGCGTCCCCTTGGCCAAGCTAATTTAAAGCGCTCTAAACTTTGGCGTAGTGACAGGGCTAAGGCATCAAACTTAAGCGCGGGTTTCAGAGGCTTTGCTTGACTGGCGCCAAGGAGCGGTCGCAACTGTTTGACTAAACCATCGGGCTCGCCAAATTCTTTGGCAATGATTTGCGCTAAGTAATCGGGCAGCGGATAACAGGCCTCACGCCAAAAATCCCGCACGGCATGGTGCAAAAATTCGCTGTCGTCCAAGGTAAAGTCCGATTCGAACAGTAAGGAAGACTCAAAGGCGAGATCCGATAAAATTCGCTGACAGAAACCGTGAATGGTAAAAATCGCCGCTTCATCGAGGGATTTAAGGGCGAGATCGAACCGTCTCAAGGCAATGGCGCGTTCACTCTCTGGGGTGTTGTCATACAACGCCTGTACAAAGGGATCGGCAATCGTTAGCCCTAAGAAGCACTTAAAGGCGACTTGAATACGCCGGCGAATACGATCTCTTAACTCTTCGGTGGCCGCATTGGTGAAGGTGACTACGAGAATTTGTTCGCAGGTGAGCGGCGCAGGAATGCCATCACCAAGCAATAAGCGTAAGTAAAGACCTGAAATCGTGTAGGTTTTACCTGTGCCAGCGCTGGCCTCAATAAGACGACTACCGCCAAAGGGCAGAGTGAGAGGATCAAGCGCTTGTGGTGCAGACTGTAAGGCTTGCGTGTTCAACGGCATTTGTTCACTCATGCTTGCTCTCCCTGTGCGCTATTGCGGTTCAAATGTGGTGCGAGAGCTTGTGTGTCAGTCGCGTGTTCATTAGCAGGGCCTTGGCTCATGCCATCGTTTAGCGCAAATTCCTCAAGCTGAGCCAGCGTGTCTTTGAGATATAAACTCACCATAGGGCGATAGATACGCTCGGCTAATGCGCCAAAGCTATCCTCAGAGAAATCCCGCGGGAAGCTGAATAATCGCTGGTAATGGGGCTCATTTCCTTCTCCAAAAGCAGCTTCACCCAATTGACTCTGCTCATCTAACCATTCGGGTAACGCTTGCTGCAAACGCTCATCGTGCTCACCCTCGCAGCTGACGTAGGCCAGTGACGTGCGCGGCATAAAACATAGTGGGTGTTGTTGGCCTTGGTAAAACAACACCAACAAATCGGCCAGTAACACATGGGCGCGCTCAGCAGTGATTGGAGCCAAGGCGTGGAAGTGCCCCATGTCGAGTAGATAGCTTGCATGTGTGTGGCCCATTGCCATTAAACACAGGTGGCGAAGGTACAACCTCAGCACATCGCGGCCGTGGGCGCTACCAGGGCGGTAATTGACTAATCCCTTAGGACTTATGTCATCAATACGGCCTTGCAGTAACACTTGCTGGGAGTTACCCGCCGTGATGGGCAAGTCAAACACGAGTTTAATATCGGCGTGACTGCTGGCTTGTTCTCCCTTGAGGAACAAGGTTCTGCCAATCAAAGGTTTAATATCATGCTGATATTGGCGCAGTAGCAAATCATCGAAGGGCTGCATGGGCAAAGTGCCACTGGCTTTGAGGCGTTTAATCAGTTCAATATCGGGCTCAGTTAGGCCTTGGCCTATGGCATCGTCGAGTAACTTGGCCTGTAACATATAGCGCTCTAGGGCATTCAAGCTAAAGGGCTCGTCATTATCATCGGCCTGAATATTAAGGCTGAGATCGACTTTAAGCGTTCGGTTGAAGAAGTACTGCGCCGGATTTCGAAAGAAACGGATCAGGGCAGACACATCCACTTGCTTGCTTTGCTGTTGTTCGTGCACAGAAGCGGGCTGTGCCTCTGTATCTGGCACTGAGTCTTGTTCCTCCGCTTCGAGCATGATGCGAGTTTGCGCGCCGATAAAGCGGCCCGCATGTGTGCCCGCAGTGTCCGTATTGGGCGGACACCATTGCAGGCTGTAACTTTGGCCTATGCCCGAGTTATTTTGGGTTCTGCTTGATCCATCTATGTTTGAGCTATCTTCGCCATCATTTTTTACTGAGGCTTGATACAACTTAGGATCGAAGGGTTGCAGTGGCTGGTGGCTGACAATCGCGTTATAGAGGGCTTTTTCGGCATCCTCTGGGTCTATGGGGCTTGAAGTTTTTTGCGATTGAGACAATAGCGTTTCAGGCAGATAGCACAGCTGACAATATTCAATCAGTTCAGAGACGAGCATAGAGGCGATACGCTCAGAGTTATCCCGTTCGCTGCGGCCAATATAGCTGATATACAGTTGTTCCCGCGCCGACAATAAGGCTTCTAAAAACAAATATCTGTCATCGAGGCGGCGGGAGCGATCGCCTTTACGGGCACCGAAATGCGCCATTAAATCAAAGCCGACGGGATGTTGAACCCTAGGATAAACCCCATCGTTCATGCCGAGTAAACACACAACCTTAAAAGGAATCGAGCGCATCGGCATCAAGGTGCAAAAGTTCACGCTTCCCGCAAGATAACGCTGGCCGACCCGAGATTCGGTTAAGCGTTGATTAAACCACTGCTGCAGCACTTCGATACTGAGGCTAAGTCCGCTTATGTTCTCTTGGGCTAGCGGCGCTAACGGGCTTATATCTAAAGAAAAAGCTAACGGTGAGGTATCTAATGGCCTGCCCGCCGATAGTAACTCTTGCTCTAGGGCGGCAATGGCATCGCGGATTTCCTGTAATTGTTCGCGTTCGTCTTCATCGGTGTCGTAGAAGGCATCTAGTAGCTCAGTTAATTCCGCTAAACGCAGGGCGCCCACTTGCGGCAGGGCGAGTATTTGCGCCGTTTCATCGAGTACTTCAATAAAATTGAGTAGCTTACCTAACGCCTGCGCCGATTGGCCTTCGATGCCAGTGACGACAAGATGGTCTTGGTAGAGCGGCGCATCGTCACTCAAGGCGTAACCTAAAATCAGCCTTTTAATACCAAAGGCCCACGAGTTTTGCTCAAACGCTGGCACACCTTGTTTAAGGCGGCTTTGTTCATCGCGGCCCCAGCGCACGCCCGCTTCATCTAACCAGCGGCGGATCAGTTGCAATTCATCGTCATCGAGCTGGAAACGGCGCAAAATGGCGGGCACTTCGAGTATGCTCAAAATGTCGGTCAGACCAAAACGACTCTGATTAATTCCAAGTAAATTTAAAAAGCTATTGATGAGCGGTGATTCCTGCGCTGCGCCGCGATCGGCAATGGCGTAGGGAATGTAATGCAGGCCTTGCTTCGCCGAGAAGACGGCATCGATATAGGGTGCGTAGGCGGCGACATCGGGCATCATGACCACTATGTCTTTGGGTGTCAGGTCGACATTATTGCTGAGTAACTCAAGCAAGTGATCGTGCAGTGTTTCGACTTCCCGCAGTGGGCTGTGACAACTCTTGACTCGAATGGATTCATCGTCGCGCTTAAGCAGGCGTCTGTTCTCGACATTTTGGTACAGCTCGGCATCAGGCCCTAGTACTCTGTCTAAGGTTTGCATCTCTAAAATATCGTATTGCACGCCGTGGAGCATGCTGGCATGACTGTGTGGCGAGTTGGGATCGTCACAGGGTTCACAATACACATCGTCGCCAAAGTCGCAGTGTTCGGCGGGGAGCTCAAGCAGCATATCGAGTAATTCACGGCCCATCTTGCCGTTATTGGCAAGCAGCGGATTGCCTACTTCGAGTTTATCTTCCCACAGCTCGGCTAATTGGCGTTTACCCGCATATTGCACCGCCATGCGAGCCCGATTACGGGGATCAACAATGTCGCCCCAATAGTGCTGACACGGGCTTAAGCCTAGTACGATCACATCGATACGACTTGCTAGATGGTAAAGCACTTCAAGGGTTTGCGGCGCCATTGAGGAAATGCCAAACACAAATAAGCGTTGTGGCAATTTGGCGAGTGACGTGTCGGGATGATTCAGCGCTGCAATTAAGTCACTGTGCAGGTTGGCCCTGTGGTAATGGCTTTGATTAAGCTCATCACGATTAAAGGCAATCAGTGCGCGCCATAAAATGGGTTGCCAGCGTTGGTCTTCATTCAGCGGCTTTGTGAGTGAGTCGGGCTGCTCGTTTTGCTCCCACGCTAAAATCCAATCGGGGCGATACACTAAGTATTGGTCGAAGATATCGGCAATGCGGCCACAGAGTTGGTATAGCTTAATATCGTCAGCCGTCATATCACGGGTGTTGTGCTGTTCACTCGCGTCGGCGGCATTTGTGCTGGATTGCTGATGACTTAGATAGTGTCTCAACGGCCCAAAGGCGTCATTTTGTAGCATGCGCGGTAAGAGTTGCATCAGCTTCCACGTCATTGCCGCCTTAGTGAAGGCGTTATCCTTAGGCACATTGGGCAATAAGTCATGGCACAACTGCCAGGTAAAGCTCGATGGCAGCGGGAATTCCAGTGCGGCAGCAATTCCATTCTGTTTGGCGATTTCGAGGCGTAGCCAAGTCGACATGCCGGGACTCTGTACCAGAATATGCTCGTTACTCAGTAGACGTGCAAAAGCAAGGGGTTGGGTCAGGTAAGCGGCTAAATGGGCGCAGAGCACTTCCATCTGATTGGACTGGATTAACTTTAGCATGTGCAACTCGGCATGGTGACAATAAAACAATTCTATGTGTTTGATTTATAAGATTCAACACTATTGCAGCTTCTGTGGAATTAACCCGCAATTTTAGGTGTTTATTGGTGCTTGCTCCGATGATGTATCGTCAGTTACAGCTCAGTTGACGAATGCTAGGCTAGATTGAACTTATCTTTCACTTTGGCTCTGAGCAATAACCAGTTGAGTTGCTTCGCCGCCGCTTTAAATGCGGTTAAATGCGCATGATAGTCTTTAGCCGGTAAATCTTGGTACTTCAGCGCCACATAACTTTGTGTCAAGGTTTGGAACAGCGTGCAAAGCTTTGGTGTACTGTGTTGGTATTGCTCAATAATCTGCTGCGCAAATTGATTTGGTCCATCACTGTCTTTGCGCTTAATGCCGTGGTGTGCAAGACGATTACAGATCTGTTGATAACGAGTGCTAATAGGATCGCCTTGAACTCTAAAATGTAATAAGCCCGCACTGTAGGCGATATAGAGCACGATAAGGCTGATACAGAGCCCCATAAATACCGCGATTTTAGTGTGAGTCACATCGCCTAAAATGCCACTGAGCACTTGATTCTGTTTCTCTTGGTTAAAACCCAGTACCCACACGCTCCAGTAATAATCTATGCTGGCAAAACGTTGTCTTAACTCATTGAGCCAAGGCATGGATTTAAATCGTAAGCTACTAAAAGGGCTTTCCTGCAGGTAACTCTGCTCTGGATCAAACTGGGCGTCGAATCCTTGCTCGATACGATTGGGCGCCACCATAGCGGTGGGGTCGAAACGCACCCAACCTTCATCTTCAAGCCAGACTTCTGCCCATGCGTGGGCCATATATTGATACACACTGTAGTAACCCGCTTGCGGATTAAATTCACCGCCCTGATAGCCTGTGACCATACGCGCGGGTAAGCCTGTGGCCCGCGCCATAAAAATGAAGGCTGCGGCATAGTGCACGCAAAAACCGGCTTTGTTTTCAAATAAGAAATCATCCACTTGCTGCGGCCCAAGGGGAGGCGGCGTGAGAGTGTAGAAAAAAGGCTCACGATTAAAGTGGCCCATCATGGCCCATAGTCGTGGCTTAGGCGCGGGATACTGAGTCTTAAACTGCTCAGCTAACGTTAAAGTGCGTGGATTACTTTGGCTCGGTAGTTCGAGGTTAATCTGCCTTTGCCGCGCAGATAGCCTGAGATCCATCTTAGCCTTAGGCCAAGACTCTACTTGATAACTCATTCGCTGATCGATATTGCGCAGCGCCAACAGCCGATAGTCGGGCATATTG
The DNA here is from genome assembly GCF_025654465.1 of Shewanella sp. SM101. Classification (NCBI taxonomy): domain Bacteria; kingdom Pseudomonadati; phylum Pseudomonadota; class Gammaproteobacteria; order Alteromonadales; family Shewanellaceae; genus Shewanella; species Shewanella sp. SM101. The sequence goes on along the minus strand of NZ_JAKKRH010000005.1, from coordinate 67,831 downwards.
ACCACGTTATCATCTTGGCTATAGGCCACATCGAGACCAAATAACCACGGCTGGTGGCTCGGCTCAGCAATCACTTGATAACGAATACTATGCTTATCTTGCTTACTTAATGCGATCTCTTGATCTTCACTGCTTATCGGAGCAGGACTATTGCTCATGGGATCACTCATGGGATCAGGATTATTGACCATCAATGCTGGGCTGGGCCGTGAGGGCGGAAACAGCAGCGCATCTTTTTGCAACTGTTTAATCCCCGCTTCTTGGCGCCAAGTGACACCATCATAGTTCTCCATCACGAGGGCACGCCAATATAACTCGGCATTAATGGGCTTTGCATTGGTAAAACTCGCCCTAAAGGCAAGTTCAGTCGAACGGGTAAGCTTACCTATATCACCAATCGCCAGACTATCGGACAAGCCCGTTTGGGCTTCTTTCATGTTGGGCACTAACCAGAGCGGTGCAAGACGCGGTAATACTAAAAATAACAGCAGCGCGAGGGGAAGGCTCTGGAGTAAAAATTTGCCACCGATCCAAGCCGTGTGTTTTAAGGATTGCTTATCTTGATACAAAGTCACGAGCACGCAGGTATTGATCAACGTCACCACGAGCAAGTGCGCGGTATTAAGCAGGGATTGATGGTCGATAAAGGTCAGCGCGATAATAAAATAGCCCGCGAGGACGACAACGCGTACATCCCTTTGATTACGCATTTCAATGTATTTTAAGGCATAACCTAACAGCAGCAGATTCACTAGCGCATTGAGTAAGCCTATTTCCTTTGAGACGAGTGCCAGTGTGGTTGCGGCGCCGATCGCAAGACTGGTCACCAAAAAACGCGGTGGTTTTGCCACTTTGCCGACATAAATCCCCACACGCCACAGCAAACAGATAGCGCAAATGCCCAAAGTCCAAGGCGTGGTTTTATCAAATAGTGGGCTTAATACCGCAATATTGGTGATCAATAACCAAAAAAGTGTCTGGCGGCTAATATTGTCGCCGATTTGAGGTGTCGTGCTATTGGCCGCTAACTTCATACTTGCTTCCTCGAAGTAGGGATATGATGCTGCTTGCGGGGAGCTTGATTCGTTTTTTGTGGCTGATTAGCGGCTGATGACTGATATGGGGGCTTCGCCGTTGAAGGCGCTAATTGTGGATATAAGGCAATGGCTTTTTGACAGGCGATCCTATGGTGATTGCCTATCGCGGGCGCGATCAGAACATCGTCTCCCATTGGGTTTTGCAGATGTAAGCCAAAATACTGCTCGAGTTGTGTGAGTTTATTGACTTGCCAGCTTAACTGACCCAATTGGGTTTCGAGGCGTTTAGCATCGGGTCTGAGCCTTAACCAGACGGGATCACCTTGGGGCTGCTGGAATTCTTTAGTCAGCATGCCGCGACCCTGCGCCCACTGTTTCCACGCCACTTGTTTGAGGGACTCGCCGAGCACATGGGGTTTAAGTCCTTTAAACTCATCGATGCCTGACACATGTTTACCCGCCAGTAGCAGGGGATCTTGCTCAGACTGAGTATGATCAGACTCAAGCTGCAGCGGCGCTTCAATCGGCTGGGCAAAGACTAAGTGACTAATGGCTAAATCCACATGCGACCATGCGCGGCAAAGCCCTAAGGGATAGAAGGATTCAATTTTGAGCCGACCCGGTGACACTTGACCCCGCTGATGATATTCGAAGGGCACGAGCGCTTGTTGTTCATCTGTACCCAGGTTCTGCACCGTATAAGTGCGATTATGCGGATAGTTAAGCTGGATGTTATGGCCACTATGGTGCGTGCTGATGAGGACGGGAAAGGTTAAGGTTTCGCCCGCATAGACTTCGGGCGGCGTCGTGGCCCGTAAATGTAAGCCAGCCAGATTTTTGTAACTGTAGAGAATGCAGGTATTAAAGAGGCTTAGGAGTAAGATGCTGAGGCCAATGACTAAGTTATTTTGATAGTTAGTGCCGAATAGATATAAAAGTAAAACCAGACCGAGCCAAACTAACCCAAAACCACTCGGCAGAATAAAAATGCTGCGATGGCTTAAGGTTATTTCGGGACTCGGTGGCAAGCGTCTTGCTAACCAACGTTGCCAAATCGGGACTAACGTCGGAATGAAAGTCGGGAGTATCAGTCGTTTCACTTCTGAGTCATTTCCTTGGTTTAATGCGTTAAATGCATACTTTAGCGATATCTTCTCATTACAGTATCTTGCTACATAATAGGGTTAACGCTCGCCAGAATTCGCTCGGATAAGGCTTCACCCTGTAATTGGCTACTGGTTCTGAGTCTATGCTCAGCCACGCAGCAAAATACCGCTTGTACATCTTCAGGGACTAAATAATGTCGACCTTCTAAAAAGGCCCATGCCTTAGCTGCTTGTAATAGCGCTTTGGTGGCACGGGGTGATAACCCCACGCTGTCACTTTGGCTACGGGAAAAACTCACTAAGGCCAGAATATAATTGAGTAAGGCATCGGAAGCGCTGACTTTGTCGCACTGCTCTTGCAGTTGCATTAAGGCCATCGGTGTCAGGCATTGGGGCAATTGAGCTAAGGTTAAGTGGTTATGATTGCTCTTAAGCATAGCGAGTTCAGCATCGTGGCTTGGATAACCAATAGACAGACGCATCATAAACCTGTCGAGCTGCGATTCTGGTAGCGAAAATGTACCGGATTGATCGGTGGGATTTTGAGTCGCGATCACAAAGAAAGGATTGGGCAATCTGTGGGTGATGCCATCGACGGAAATTTGTTGTTCGGCCATCGCTTCGAGTAAAGCACTTTGTGTCTTAGGGCTGGCGCGATTAATTTCATCTGCCAAAATCATCTGCTTAAAAATCGGTCCAGGATGAAAGATAAATTGTGCTTGATGTTTATCAAAAATCGATACGCCGAGAATGTCGGCAGGCAGCATGTCACTGGTGAATTGGATCCGCTGATAGCTCAAACCTAAGCTTTGGGCTATACCATGGGAAATACTGGTTTTACCAATGCCGGGTAAGTCTTCAATCAACAGGTGCCCACGGGCGAGAATACAGGCTAGAGCGAGACGAATTTGCCTAGGTTTGCCCAGCAATATTTGTTCGAGTTGTTGTAGTAATTCGCTGATCCCAGATTGTGCCACGGGCGACTCCTAATACATTTGGAAGTGTGCTTAAGGTGCATTTGCAAGCTGATGTGCGTTATCACTATGGCGGATCATCGCCCGTATATCCAGTAGCATTTCTAGTGCTAAATCAATTACTCGACAGTATTAGGTTTGGTCTTGAGTGGGCTGGTGGCGCGAATGTAAACCGTTTTAGCCTGATCTTACGTAAGGCACAGTGCTTGGCTGCTGGTGGGGCGAATAAACCAGGATTTAAACAAAAAGCCTTGGACAAAGTCGACACCGATATCTCGCGCAAAGGCTAAGTGAGCTTCAGTTTCTATGCCTTCTAAAATGCACTGTTTGTGGGTCTTTTTGGCAAAGTTGACCAATGCAATTAATAATTGGACTCCCTCGGGGTGTGTTATGTGTGTTAACCAATGGCGGTCAAACTTAAGATAATCCACATTCATCATCAGATCGACACTGAGCATGGAGTGGGGCGCACCAATATCATCCAGCGCCACATGTATCTTAGCTTGTTTAAATTGAGTGAATAATTGACTGGCCAGCTGGGCATCGTTAATGCAGGTGTTTTCGATGATCTCGACCGTGACGCGTTCATAGTGGGACAGCAAACGAATGAGCTTGGCGGTATGTGGTCCATCGACGGCGTGGGGATCAACATTGATAAAAATTCGCTGCTGACTCGGCGCATGGATGAGTTGAAATGCCTTGGCTTGATATTCAACTGCAGCGAGTATTTCTGTGGATTCATGCAATTGCTCGAACACAATATTAGGTGCAACCGCATCACCATTAGGCAAGTAAAAGCGTGCTAAGGCTTCATAGCCGTCGATGGCTAAAGTATGAGGATTGACAAAGGGTTGGTATTCGCAGCTAAGCGTTAACGAACTAAGGTTAATCATGGATGTAATGGGATTCTTAATGCTTTAATACTAATTATTCGCATTTAACGCCCTTCAGTGGAAACAAGTTTTTGATAAAACGGCGTGATTGCTGAATAATTATTCGCTTTGCTAATTATTTGAATTTAGAGAATATCATTTAGAATTTTTGGTGGTTAAAGCATGAGCGTTACCCTAGGGTATGCTGAAAAGTAGGAACTCGATGCAGCTGAGTATCGAGTTCCTTTTCATGTCACGAGTTAGTAAGCAAACTTAAGCTCAGCTTCGCTGAATAATGGCTGTGCTTTTTGCTTTTGCGCCTCATAAATCAATCGATAGCTGAGGACGGCTTGAACATATTCACGGGTTTCAGTAAAGGGAATGGCCTCGATAAAACCCATGGCATCGAGTTTGCCATCAGAGTTTGATAACCAGCGACGCACGCGAGAGGGACCTGCGTTATAGGCCGCCGTGGCGAGGATGCGGTTTTGGTTAAACTCTTTCAACAGCTGGGCATAGTAAGCGCTACCAAGATTGAGGTTAAGCTCTGCGCTGTAGAGATCCTTTGGATCGCTATATCTGGCCCCGTGTTTTTTGGCGGTAGCTTTGGCCGTGGCGGGCATAATTTGCATTAGGCCACGGGCACCTACACCCGAGGTCGCATAAAGATAGAATGCACTTTCGCGGCGGCTAATCGCACGGATCTCATCGATGTTAACCCTATGCTTTTTGCTGGCGTGCTCAAAACCGGCTTGGTGTGCCATAGGGAAGCGTAGAGGAATATCATCCCACAACTTACCTTGAATACTGGCTTCAACACCAAAATCGTACCAGCCCTGTTCATGGGCATAGCGTCCATAGCGTGCTCGCATCGTATTGTCACTGCGTTTTAGTAGCGACATCCATTCATAGCGAGCATCGAAATAACGGTCGAGTGCCATTAACTCTTGTACTCTGACAAAACCGATATCATCGGTTAACTTTTGGCTATTGGCATCAACAACAGGCTCAGGGCTTTGATTGAGTGATACCGGTTTATTTAAGAACTGCGCAGCAGCAAAACCGTAAAAATTACGTTCATTACTGATTGTCGCGAGCGCTTTTATGGCGCTTTCAGGCGCTTCTTTGGCATTGGTGCGATAAAGCCAGTATTGCCAACGTTCCTTTGCCAAGGTTTCTGGTTGGAGTAGGTTCAAGTAACGGGCAATACTGCGCATGTCGTGATCGCGGATAGCCCATCTTAAACGGCGCTCAAATAGGTCGTCATTTTTCAGCTCAGTGAGCACATTGTCGACATAGTTTTTATAGTTATCATCTTGTTCAATTAAAATGCGGCGAACAAGGTATTTATCGAGTTGCTGCGCTTGTTCTGGGGTAAAACGATGAGCCTTTTGATACCGTTCATACAAATTAATGGCTTGGTCGAGATCCTTACGGGCAAGGCGTTTTAATCCTGCGGCAACAATGTCACCGACAATGGGATTTTTATCTTTAAACTTTTCGGTATGGCGCAGGCTATTAGGATCTTTATAGACGGCGACTAAACGCTTAGCTTCGTTACTATGGGTGGTGATTTTTTGGGATAAAAAACTCAGTAAACTCGTTTCGCCAGCCTCGAAACTCAGCATCATTCGCGCCCATACGACATCTTGAGTGCGTTTACCGGCTTTGGTCCATGTGTTGAAAAGAGGATCACATTCCTTTGGGCGCGACCCCCCAAATACCCAAAGTGATTGTGCGGCCGCATAAGCCGTTTTTAGATCGCCCTTGGCGAGTTTCGCCTCATAGTAATAACACTGCAGGCGGATGTCTGTAGGCGCTTCTGGGGTGATCGCAAGATAATCATTCCAGCGTTTTTGGCTACCAGCATTGTTTAAATATTTAGACCGTAACCTATTGTACATGGGTGTGGTTTCATATTTTTCAATCAAGGCTTTAGCTGCATAACCCTGTAAGGCATTAAGAGCACCGATGTCGATATCATGATCTAAATAAATCGCGAGCGGATAATTACCTAGTTTTGCCCGTAGGGGTTTATAGGTTGCATAATCTTGCTTCTTCAGGGCTTTTTCGGCCTCAAGAAAGGTTTTCTGCGTTGATGTTAACGCAAGTGCAGCAGGGGCATTCAATGCGCCTGCGAGCAATATTGCACTGGATATAACCACATTTATAACTGCTTTGCACATGGAGCGTTTGCCTCCGGGCATCAAGGTATCAATCGACATGTCCGTATCGATTTGAGGTAATTAATGGGTGTTCAATTCTTGTTATCTATCATTGCACTCGACAGGCTCGAGTTCTGTGTCCTTAGGATCGCGGGTATGCGATAGATTAAGTTCAGCGTCGTCATCCTGAGTGTCGTTATCGTCTTGGGCTTCATTGAGTGCTTTTTCTAGCAGCATTTTATCCAGTTGTTTGCTGGTATCGACCCCGAGCTGCTGCATTAAATGGGCTTGACGCACTAGATTGCCTTTGCCCGATGACAGCTTGTTCATTGCACTGTGATAGGTTTTCTCCGCATTATCTAAGGCGCGGCCGAGTTTTTCCATGTCTTCAATATAACCACATAACTTGTCGTAAATTCGACCCGCTTGTTTTGCTATGGTTTGCGCATGTTGGTTTTGATATTCGTAGCGCCAAATATTGTTAATCGTGCGCAGGGCCACCAGTAAATTCGTCGGGCTCACCAACATGATATTCTGCTCAAGGGCAAAATTGACTAGGCTAGGATCATGCTCTAACGCCAGTAAAAACGCCGGTTCAATAGGAATAAACATCAACACATAATCGAGGCTCTTGAGCCCGTGCAGATGTTGATAATCCTTTTGACTCAAGCCCTTAATGTGGCTGCGAATCGAGATCACATGCTCATTAATCGCCTGTTGGCGCAGGGCAGGATCTTCACTGTTAAAGTAACGCTCATAACTGACCAAGGACATCTTAGCATCGATGACCACGTCTTTATTTTCTGGCAGATGCACAATCACATCCGGCTTAAAGCGCTTACCATTGTCATCCTTGAGATCTTGCTGGGTATGGTACTCATGGCCTTCGCGTAGGCCGCTTTCCTGCAGAACGCGATCGAGGATCACTTCACCCCAGTTACCTTGCTGCTTGTTATCACCTTTAAGCGCTTTGGTCAGGTTAATTGCATCTTGGCTCATCTTCAGATTGAGATCTCGCAGGTGCTCAAGTTGATGTTTAAGGGCGCTGCGCTCGGACTGTTCGTGGGTATAGGATTCACGAATTTGTTGTCTGAATCCTTCAAGCTGTTGTTTCAATGGTCCAAGCACGCCTTCGAGTTGACTGGCATTTTGATGCTTAAAGTTTTCACTACGTTCTTCAAAGATTCGATTGGCGAGGTTTTCAAATTGGGTCTGTAATCGCACTTCTGCCGATTCTAGGCTGGCGATTTTATCCTGCAGTGATTCTTGCTGGGCATCGGCCTTGGCTTGAATGGTTTGCTGCATGGCATTGGATTTCGACAGCGACAATTGAATTTCTAACTGACGGCGCTGGCTGTCATTTAATTGCTGCTCTAAGGTGGGTACACGTTCGGCTAAGGCCTCGGCTTTACCTAATTGTTCAATTTTGAGCTCAAGGCGCTGCTGGTATTGGCGTAGTTGCGCCTCTTTGTCATCAACCAAAATCTGCTGTTGCGCTAAGGATAATTCAGCATCTTCATTCACTTGACGCATCTCTTGTTCAAGTTGGTCTTTGTGTTGTTGCCAACGTTGGCGGGTGAGTCTTTGGTTGAGCAGGGCACCGATCAACAGGCCTAAGAAGGCAATGGCGAGAAGGCCGATGATTTCGGCGACGGAAAAAGATTGAGAAAATGGCATGATCAATAGCACTCCTTTAGCTTTGGCGCTTAGGTTCGCATGCCGCCCAATAGGCTTCAAGCCCTTTAATCAACTATATCTGCGCTTAATGCTTGAATGAGCAAGTCTTATACGTTTAAGGTGAATTTATTCACGGGTGGAAAGTTTTTCTGGCTTTCACCTGTCTATATTAAAGTGAGCATAGAAGTGAGCGATACAGACGAGCGGCAGATAAGCTTTTATCGCGACTCGGTGGCGTTAATCATTAGATGGTAGAGGTGTCAATTGGCTAAACATTCCCGTTTTACCCCAGGTATTCTTAAAAAAGCGCAGTGGCACATGCAAGATAACCAAGTGACGCCCGAAGCGGTGTTTCGCTCGCGCCGGCAGATTGTGAAAGCCATGGGGCTTGGTGCTATCGGCGCCAGTGTGCCAGGTTACGTGCAGGCCGGATTGTTCGATTTATTTGGCGATCAGCCTAAGTCCTCATTTATCACTACGCCACTGACTTTTCAAACCAATAAGCAATACGGTGATGCTGATGTGTTAACCCCGTTGGAGAAGGTGACGCAGCACAATAACTTTTACGAGTTTGGTACGGACAAGCAAGATCCCTTCAATAATGCCCAAGGTTTTAAAGTCGATCCTTGGCAACTGCGTATCGAAGGTGAAGTCGAACGGCCCATGACTTTAGATTTTAATGATCTGACTAAAATGTTCCCGCTTGAGGAGCGTAATTATCGTCTGCGCTGCGTTGAAGCTTGGTCCATGGTGATCCCTTGGGTGGGGTTCCCACTGGCTGCATTATTGAAAAAAGTGGGTGTAACTAGCAAGGGTAAGTATGTCGCCTTCGAAACCGCTTTTGATCCCGAGCATATGCCGGGGCAGAAGAGTCGATTAATGGGCGGTGGTATTCATTATCCCTATGTTGAAGGCCTGACGATAGCCGAAGCCATGAACGATTTAACCTTAATGTCGGTCGGTTTGTACGGTAAAACCCTGCCACCGCAGAACGGCGCGCCCATTCGCTTAGTGGTGCCGTGGAAATATGGCTTTAAGAGCATTAAATCGATAGTGCGAATTCGCGTGATGGATAAACAGCCGCCCACCAGTTGGAATCAGCTTGCCTCACACGAGTATGGATTCTATGCCAACGTGAATCCGGCGGTGGATCATCCACGTTGGTCACAGGCCAGTGAACGTCGTATTGGCGAGGGCGGACTATTCTCAGCAACCCGTATCGATACCCAGCCGTTCAACGGTTACGGCGAGTTTGTGGCTTCACTCTATGACGGTATGGATCTGAGGAAAAACTATTGATGCTTGGTTTGCTGTTTGGAAATATGCCATTAAGCGGGGATGACTTATGTTGAGATTAACCGCTAAGCACTTGTTTTGGCTAAAAGCGTTATTTCATTTGCTGGGTTTAGTGCCCATCGCCTACCTGATGCTCACTGTGGTGTTAGGCCGTGCGGGCGGCGATCCCGTGCAGCACATTATTCACTACACAGGTATAGGCGCGTTAAATGCCTTAGCGGCGACCTTATTGATCTCACCGATTGCCAAGCTGACTAAGCAAGGGCTATTAATGCAGACTCGTCGCTTGGTGGGGTTATATGTGTTCGCCTATGCCACCTTGCATATTCTGGCATTCTTTAGTTTAGATCTGTTGTTTGCTTGGGAATTACTGTTTAGCGAAGTGGTAAAACGGCCGTACATTTTAGTCGGCGCTGTGGCTTATCTTATCGTCACTGCTTTGGCGATAACTTCGTTTAAAGCCTTGATGCGTAAGATGGGACGTCGTTGGCAGGCCTTGCATAATGGGGTGTATTTAGTCGCGATATTAGCGCCAATCCATTTTTACTGGTCGGTAAAATCGGAAATCATCGAGCCGAGTCTGTATATCGTAGGTTTTAGTGTGTTGCTGCTGTGGCGCACGCCTTGGTTTAAACGTCATTTCAGCCGTAAAGTGGCGAACAAAACCGAGCGTAAGCTGACACAAGATAAAGCTTCGATAAAGTCGGTTTAGACGTATGGCGCGAGCAGTAAATCACTGGCTTGATTTATGTTTCTTTGTGCCTAACGTGAGATCTAAAGTATAAAAACAAAAATGCCGAATGAAGATTCGGCATTTTTCGCTGAATAAATAGTCTTGCTCAGCTACTTTTTCGGGGTCAGTAGGCAGGACTTAACCTAAACCTTGGGTCGCTGATTTCATTTGAATAAACTCAATTTTATAACCGTCTGGATCTTCAACAAATGCAATCTCAGTGGTACCACCAGCGACAGGACCTGGGGCGCGAGTCACTTTGCCACCGGCTGCGGCAATAGCAGCGCAACGGGCGTAGATATCTTCATCACCAATTGCTAAGTGGCCAAAGCCTGTGCCTAAATCGTATTTGTCAGTGCCCCAGTTATAGGTTAGTTCAACCACGGCTTGGCCTGTGGATTCTTCACCGTAACCCACGAAAGCTAAAGAATATTTGTACTCTGGATTTTCAGAGGTGCGAAGTAGTTTCATGCCGAGCACTTCAGTATAAAAAGCAATACTGCGTTCTAAGTTACCGACGCGGATCATAGTATGTAATAGTTGCGACATAGGTCCTCTCTCTAAATAGATTACGGGGTGGAGTATACCAAAAATCCGTAGATGGACCTCGATAAATGTCAGCCATTGTTTTTACAGCGCTTGACCCAGATTAAAGCTTAGGATAGGGAAATGAATGTCTGTAAGAGGGATTTTCAGGATTTAGAAGAGAAAATTGCCGATAAATTGGCTATCGCTCACAAAACACAGAGACAAACATGGGTTTTTATCACTGGGTTGATAATAATGTAGCCATACCAACTAGGAGAGTGAATGATGAACACCGAACTTAAAATGGCTTTAGGCACCACAGTTGTTATTGCTTTATTTTTCAGTGCGTTCTTTGTTTCAATGTTTTAACGACTAATACAAGTTTGAGTTAACCCAGTTCCAAGTTAAGCAAAAAAGCCGCTATTGCGGCTTTTTGTTTGTCTGAAATCCAGTCTAATCAATGTGAAAACAACACTGAAACGTCAATTGCTCCACTCAGTTGATTCGAAGCTTATTCTTCAGGGTATATTTTTTCTTTAAATTCACACAAGTCTTCAATGATACAGCTGCCACAGCGGGGTTTGCGCGCAAGGCAAGTGTAGCGGCCATGCAGGATAAACCAGTGGTGCACATCGACTTTAAATTCTGCCGGCACGACTTTTAGCATTTTCTCTTCCACTTCGACTACGTTCTTGCCGGGCGCGAATTTAGTGCGATTGGCGAGGCGGAAAATATGGGTGTCGACGGCGATGGTTGGCCAACCAAAGGCAGTGTTTAGTACCACGTTAGCCGTCTTGCGGCCAACGCCGGGCAGAGACTCTAGGGCTTCGCGGTTTTCTGGTACTTCGCCATTGTACTTTTCAATCAAGATCTCACAGGCTTTGATCACATTGATGGCTTTGTTGTTATATAAGCCTATGGTTTTTATGTATTGCTTTAAACCTTCTACGCCAAGGGCATAAATGCTGTGGGCTGTGTTTGCCACAGGAAAGAGCTTGTCTGTTGCCTTGTTGACGCTCACATCTGTTGCTTGGGCCGATAACGTCACTGCCACTAGCAGTTCGAAGGGACTTGAAAAATTGAGTTCGGTTTCAGGTTTGGGATTGTTATCGCGAAGACGAGTGAGGATCTGGATACGTTTTTCTTGATTCATGTACGATTCCTGCGCTGTGGTGGGGGTCAACTCTCAACCGTTCATTATCACTATCTTGTTAATGATGATTGATGAGTTTACAACCCACGTTCGCTGATTTTCTTATGCTTTGAGTTTTGCCGCTAATCATGTGCTAGGCACACATTAAACGCGTTAACACGAGCGCCATAATGCCTGTCGTTACTTGAAAGCCTAACCTACCTTAGTGATCCGTGCGCGGGTAACACTCGGCTCTGCGGCGACTTGAGGTTGGCGTTCTTTGACTTTTTTATCAATTACATTTTTCAATGCAATCAATAATCCCATCACGATAAATGCGCCGGGTGGCAACATAGCAAGGAGAAATGGGGTATCGACTTGCCATAGATGCATGGTTAACGATTTAGCCCATGGGCCGAGCAGTTGATCCGCTCCATCAAACAGTGTGCCTTGACCTAAGATTTCCCGCGTTGCGCCCAGCACTGTAAGCACTAAAGTAAAACCAAGGCCCATCATTAAGCCATCGAAGGCGGCACTAAACGCATTATTGCGCGAGGCAAAGGCTTCGGCGCGGCCGATGATGATGCAATTCGTCACAATTAATGGCAGGAAGATCCCAAGGGATAAATACAGGCCGTAGGCATAGGCATTGATGAGCAGTTGCACTGTGGTAACTAGCGCGGCGATGATCATCACAAACACAGGAATACGAATTTCTTTGGGTACATAGTCGCGCACCAGTGACACCAAAATGTTAGAGCCAATCAGCACCAGCATAGTGGCTAGACCAAGGCCAAGGGCGTTAGTGATCGTTGCAGTAACCGCAAGTAGCGGACATAAACCTAACAGTTGCACTAGGCCTGGGTTGTTTTTCCACAGTCCTTGCCACGCAATTTCGCGATAATTAGTCATGGTTGGCCTCACAATTTAGCGGCTGGCTGAAAATTTGTGCTTGGTTAGTGCTGAAATACCATACCGCGTTTTTGACTGCTTTAACATAAGCGCGCGGGGTAATGGTTGCACCGGTAAATTGGTCAAAATCGCCGCCATCTTTTTTAACTAACCATTGCTTATCATCTGCAGAGCCCAACACTTTACCAACAAACTGAGTGACCCAATTCGATTTACGTAGTTCAATTTTGTCACCCAGCCCAGGGGTTTCTTGGTGGGACAAGGTACGTACGCCTAAGACTTCACCTTGGATATTAATCCCAACAATTAATTTGATATTACCGCTATAGCCATCGGGTGCGATGGCTTCCATGGCGATAGCGACAGGCTTGCCTGCATGGGTAGCAATATAGGCCGGCATTGGACTATCCGTGCCTAATGCTTCTTTGTTTAATAGCAAGGTACACTGAGCGGTAAGCTCGTTATCATGTATTTCATCAGGGATTAATTGTTGCAATACTCGCATCAATTCCTGTTGTTCTTGCTGCTTAATCTTGTCAAAGGTTTGTTGATTGACCGCGGCGACGAGACCCGTGCAAATCAAGGCAAACAGCGCCAATAAAAAACCATTTTTAATCATCGGATTTTTCAACTCTTTTTCCTTAAGCTCTCGTTGCCAGCAGAATGACATTATCTTGTAGCATGACTGTAGTCCGCCAAATGGCCTTAGCTAGCTGAATGACCATAGGTGCGTGGCCGCACATAGTAGTCAATAAAGGGGGCGCAGAGGTTAGCCAATAACACGGCAAAGGCAAAGGCGTCAGGGTAACCGCCTTTAATGCGGATGATATACACCAACACACCAATTAACGCGCCGAAGATAATGCGACCACGGGGGCTTGTTGCTGCTGTGACGGGATCGGTTGCGATAAAAAATGCCGCTAACATGGTCGCGCCAGAAAACAAATGTAATAGGGGACTGCCTTGGGTATCGGGCGACAGTAAGAAACCGATACTCGATGCAACAAAGAGCCCCAATAACACGCCAGTACTGATGTGCCAACGAATGGCTTTCAGTTTAAGTAACACTAAACCGCCAGCCAGATAAGCCAAATTCACCCAGAACCAACCTACGCCTGTGCTGCCATCAAAAATGGCTTTAGTCAGGCTTTCTGTGGTGGTTAATCCTAGGGATAAATCGGTTTTAAGGGTATCGAGTGGCGTCGCCATTGCGATGCCATCTATCCCTAAACGAAACTGTTCCAAGTTAACGTGGGCGCCAATGTTGAAGATAAGTTGCAAGCTCTCAGCTAGGCTAGGCGAATGCAGCGCAACGGTACTCGGTGCTATCCAAGTGGTCATTTGCACTGGGAATGAGATTAACAGCAATACATACGCCGCCATTGCAGGGTTAAACAGGTTATGGCCTAAACCGCCGTAAAGGTGCTTAACGATAACGATCGCAAAGGCGGTGCCCATCACTATCATCCACCAAGGTGCTAGGGGAGGAATGGCGACACCAATCAAGATTGCGGTCAGCATGGCGCTGTTATCGCTAAGGCTGGCTTTGATATTACGATTGCGAAGTTTCATCACCGCAGCCTCACAGCTTAGGGCAACTATAATCGCAAGCAGCACTTGAACAAGCGTGCCCCAGCCAAAAAAGGCGCATTGCACCACAAGGCCCGGCAGTAAACATAAAATCACCCTTTGCATCACAGTTGAGGTATGCAAATTACGTGTGACATGGGGTGATGAGGCTATTTTAAACGCCATTGTGTTCCCTTTTTATCATTCTGTTCTTAATCATTAGCAACATTTGAATCGCTCGAAGCTTCGGTTTGTTGAGCGAGTGCCGCTTTTTTGGCTTTCGCCTTGGCGATGGTCGCAGCAATCCGTGCTTTTTTAAGCTCATCGCCTGATAAGGCTGCCGTTTCAGTGGGTTCTGTAATTTGTTCTGCGGATGGTAAAACGGCTTCGGGTTTAGCTGCGACGGCGTCAAGTGCTGCTATCGACGGCGATGCCACGTTAGCTTTAGTTTGAATGTCGTCAACGGACTCTATTTCAGACTCAGTTTTAGACTCAGCTGCTGATGCCGCAGCTATTTTCTTCGCTTTAGCACGAGCAACAGCGGCGGCCACTTTGGCCTTTTTAATCGCTTCAGCGTCGTTAACGTCAGTAGCGGCTGCTTCTGTATCATCATTCACATCTGCTTGAACGCTAGCTGCGGAATCAACTGCTGGAGTCGCGGTCTGAGTTAAATCATTGTCAGCATTTGTCTCAACTTGCTGCGCGGCTTTTTTCGCTTTAGCACGGGCAACCGCGGCGGCTACTTTGGCTTTCTTAATCGCTTCTGAATCATTAACGTCACTAACGCTAACATCACTAACGCTAACGTCAGTATTGCTAACTTCAATATCACTAGCGGCGGTTTCTGCTTGCTGCGCCGCTTTCTTGGCTTTTGCCCGCGCGACTGCGGCAGCCACTTTGGCCTTTTTATCATCGGCAGCGCTGGCTTCTGGTGTACTGTCAGCCGTTTCAGCCGTTTCAAGCGGCGCGGTATCGGCTTGCTGAGCCGCCTTTTTAGCTTTGGCGCGAGCAATGGCCGCGGCGACTTTGTCCTTCTGAGATAACGTCGCTTCTTGCGCGATTGCATCTGTTGCTAAGAAGGATTCATCACTGGCATCAACATTCACCACATTGTTTGTATCTGCACCATTTGTATCAGCACCATTGGCATTCACTTGGGCGGCTTTCTTCGCCTTAGCGCGGGCGATGGCTGCGGCAACTGCAGCTTTACCCTTGGGCGCGTCTGTCGTATCAGTGCTTGTTACGTTTGATTGATGATTCGATGATTCTTCAGTCGACAACTCTTCAGTTGCTGATTGTGCCGCTGCGGCTTTTTTCGCGGCGATCCGTGCCATGGCTTCGGCGACGGCATTTTTATCCGTGCCAGTCATAGTCGCTTGTCGGCGCTCTGCGGCTTCTTTGGCTTTAGCTTCACGGGCAAGCTTTTCTTCTTCAAGACGCGCTAAACGGGCATCGAAACGCTGTTTAGCGCGCTCCGCTTGCTGCTTTTCATCGGCGGCTTGTTTAAGTGCAGATTTGGCAATGCGGTAATACTCGACTAAGGGAATATCACTCGGGCAGACGTAACTACAACAACCGCATTCAATACAATCCTTTAGATTGTAGCTGGCAGCTTTGTCATATTCTTCGGCCTTGGCGTGCCAAAAGAGTTGCTGTGGCAATAAGAGTGCAGGGCAGGCATTGGCGCATTCGCCGCAGCGGATACAGGCTTTTTCTTCTGGCGTAGTTCCTATTTCTTGGCTGCTTGGCACCAGAATACAGTTAGTACCTTTTAAAATAGGCACTTGGATATTTGCCAATGCATGGCCCATCATAGGCCCGCCAATAATCACCTTTTGTTCAGGCTCTGGCGTGAACTCCGTCGCAGCCAGCACATGCTCAACAGGTGTGCCTATCGGTAACCAGTAGTTCCCCGGTTTACCGACATTTTTGCCCGTCACAGTCACAACACGCTCAATCAGCGGTTTACCTTGGGTAACCGCTTGATGAATCGCAAAGGCAGTGCCGACGTTATGCACGACGATACCAAGTTTGGCGGGAATAGCGCCCGAGGGCACTTCGCGGCCAGTAATGATTTGAATTAACTGCTTTTCACCACCAGAAGGATATTTTGTCGGAATGACCGTTACCCGAATACTATCCGCTGGGAGCCCACATTGGACGACTGCAGCTTGCATGGCTTTGGCCGCTTCTGGCTTATTATCTTCAATGGCGATAACAATGCGTTTTGGCGTTAATAACCGATGAATAATGCCAATACCGGCGAGGATATCTTGGCTGTATTCGCGCATTAATCTGTCATCGGCGCTGATATAAGGTTCGCATTCGACGCCGTTGATGATGACTAAATCAATTTCACTGACCGGATTAAGCTTAATATGAGTTGGAAACGCCGCCCCGCCCATGCCTGCAATGCCAGCAGCACGGATCTTATCGATCATCTGTTGATGGCTTAAGTCATCAAGCTCATTTTGCACCAGCTCACACCAAGTGTCTTTGCCATCGGCTTGGATAACGCAAGTGTTAACTGGCAATGCTGAAGCATGGTTGCTAGCCCTTGGCTCAATGGCAACGATAGTGCCTGATGTCGGCGCATGCACAGGTAAATGCCAAATAGAGGTGCCTTGAGTTAACGGTGTGCCTTTTTGTACGCTATCGCCGATGTTTACCGCAAGTGTGCAGTTTTCACCGACTTGAGGGATGGGCACTAAGTACGTATCGGCTAAGGGCAGTTGGCTAATCGGCGCCGCGTTCGAGAGGAATTTGACTTCGGGTGGATGTATACCACCGGGTGAGCGCCAAAGGGTTCCTTTATCTAATTGATCTAATAAAGTTAACACCGCTTTTCCTCTTCTAACTGTGGGTCTTGGTTCTGAATCTCTTGAATGAGAGTCACTGGGATGGCATTTAAGCGCCAGTTCCAATTTTTAAGATTCTGGGTGACTGGGATCATATCAATACAATCGACGGGACAAGGCTCAACACAGAGATCGCAACCCGTGCAATCGGTTGTCAGCACAGTATGCATAAGCTTACCTGCACCGATAATCGCATCCACGGGGCAGGCTTGAATACACTTAGTGCAACCAATACATTCGTCTTCACGTATGTAGGCGACCTTTTTCACTTGAGATTGTGCTTCGGCATTCAGCGGCTCTGGCTCGACGCCCATCAGGGTCGCCAGTTTTTCCATGGTGGCAGTACCGCCGGGAGGGCATTTGTTGACTTTATCACCGTTGGCAATCGCTTCAGCATAAGGACGACAGCCAGGGTAACCACATTGACCACATTGTGTTTGTGGCAGAATCGCTTCGAGTTCATCGACAATCGGATTGCCTTCAACCTTAAATTTAACGGCGGCAAAACCGAGTAATAGTCCAAAGACTAATGCCAATAGGGTCAACAATATGACTGCAATTAAAATTCCGGACATCTTACTTAACCAATCCTGTGAATCCCATAAAGGCGAGGGACATAAGACCTGCGGTGATCATCGCTATGGCGCCGCCTTTGAAAGGTAAGGGGACATCTGCGGCTGCTAAACGTTCGCGCATCGCCGAGAAGAGAATTAACACTAATGAGAAGCCTAACGCAGCACCAAAGCCATAGATAGCCGATTGGATAAAATCGTGCTTCTCGTTAACGTTCAATAGGGCAACACCCAACACAGCACAGTTAGTTGTGATCAGCGGCAGGTAAATCCCTAAAGCGCGATGCAGTGCAGCACTGGTTTTTTGCACCACCATTTCAGTAAATTGCACCACAACCGCAATCACTAAAATGAAGCTCATGGTTCGCAGGTAGCTCAGATCAAAGGGTAATAATAGATACTGGTTGACGAGGTAACTGAGAATCGAGGCTAACGTCAGCACAAAAGTGGTCGCCATAGACATGCCAATAGCGGACTCCAGTTTACTGGAGACCCCCATAAAAGGACACAAGCCTAAGAATTTCACTAAAACGAAATTGTTGACCAGTACTGTACTGATCAACAAGAGGAGATATTCAGTCATCTCAATACTTTTCTAAACGGATCTTGGCCGTATTATCGACTTTTCCGTTTGCATAAACAACATATAGAATGCAGGGTTAACCATCTTTACTGTAAATTTTGGCGACGAATTAACCCGTTAAAGTATTAAATTTGATCTGTAATCGCCATGGCTTGGGGCTGTGCTATGTAATAGCCTTGCAATCCATCAACTAAGAGTTTTTCGAGGGTGAGTTTTTCTTCTTGGCGTTCGACGCTGGTCGCAATAACCCGAATGCCTATCCGTCTTGCAACATCCACCATCATACGGACGAAGAACTTATTATTGTTGTCTTCATCAATGTTCGATGTGTAGCTGCCATCAAGCTTTATGTAGTCTGGGCGCACTTCACTGAAGAATTTGAAGGACGTAAAGCTCATGCCAAAACGCTCTATCGACACCCGTGATCCAACGCTATGTATTTCGCGAACGAACTTATAGCTTGCCCCTAAGTTAGACTGCATACCTGACTCATTGATCTCAAATACTAAGCGCGAGGCGATGTATTTTTGCTTGCCTAAAATGTCCTTTAGCCAAGCGACAAACATATCTTGATGCGCAGAAAATGCGCTGATATTGATGCCAAAGTTACCCGAAATGGTCGGGTTTTCCTTAAGCATTCTTAATGCACTGATCACCACCAGTTTATCTAATTCAGAACTCATACCGTGACGTTCGACCATAGCGATCACTGTGGTGGTCGGTAAAAACTTACCTTCGCTATTGTAAAAGCGCGCCAACAACTCACGGTAAACCTCTACATCGGTACGACACGGCTGAATTGGCTGTTGGTAGAATTTTAATGCTTGGCGAGTGACTAAATCATTGATCGCCATTTTCCAGCGATCATCACCAAACTGCTCGTCACCATTGAGTTTTTCTTGGATATGATAGCTATTAGGCCCAAGGGTCTGCGCTATGCTGACTGCGGTATCCGCAATCGTCAGTAAATTAACCGCATCGGTACCTTGATGATAGGGAACTAAACCGATATGGGCGACAGATTCCGCTTTTGTCATCTGCAAATATTCATCGAGATAAATTTTTAATTGATCTAAAAATTTTGGCGCATCCTTCAGCATGACATCAGGAATAAAGATGGCAAAATCAGCGCTCGATACCCTGAAACATTCTGCATCTGAATACTTACTACAGGCTTTGCGGATACAATTTGCCACCCTTGAAAGATAATCATCCCCCGCAGTTCGCCCTTGTTTTTGATTAATTTGCGCAAGCTCTGTGGCCTTAACCATTGCCATCAGCCCCAATTGAGGAATATCGGGATTGCTTATGGTTTCTAATTTTTGGGTAAAGCGCTGGCGACTACCAAAACCTGTCACTGTGTCTTGATAGGCCGCTTTATGCAGCTTTTCATTCTCTTGATTGAGTTTATCGATTTGGGCTTTAAGTTGAAGACGACACTCTTCAAGGGATATTCCAATGGGGTTGAGCTCACCTGTGAGTTTTGATGATGCGACAGCAGAAAACCCTAACTCAGGTATTTTTGAAATATAATCAGCAGCATAACGTATCGCCGCCCTATGTTTTGACATTAACAGAATAAACACTAACAGTAAGATAAGGTAAGCCACCAGTAACATGACACCGAGCTTTTGAGTATGACTAATCGAAGTTTCAATCGCTTGGTTTGCACTGAGTTTGACTTGTAAACGACCGGTTGCCAATTTTTGTGTATGACTGAGCTCGATAGAAAATAAACGGGCTAAGGGATGAGGATGTTGGCTGTCTAAACGACCTTCTGTATGACTCCGTTGGCCATCGGTATCATCAATATATTGGAAAAATTGGAATGGGTAATTTTCAGAAAGCTTTTTGAAGAGTTCGGCGCCATCACCTTGCCATTGTTGGTAGCGGGTTAAACTGGTTTTAAAGCTATCCAGTTCTTGCTGTTGTTGGACTTGTAATTGGCTATTTTCGCTTTGATATACCCAAGCAAAAAGACCTAAGAAAATAAGCAGTAAAAAAATTGGATATGATTTTGACATGGCCATAAAAATCCGCTCTATTTTTTTGGGTGAGCTCAAACAGGATAAGTTTAAGTCAAGAATATTTAACTGCAGCTATCTGTGTGATGACACTCATAAATTTTTATTAATAAGCTGATAACAGTGTAACTGCATTTGCTTAAAAACAAAACGGAAAAGAATAGGGTAACTAGAAGCCAGAAGAGGCAAAGACACGGGAACAAAACGAAGAATAAATTGGCTCCCCTGACTGGACTTGAACCAGTGACATACGGATTAACAGTCCGCCGTTCTACCTACTGAACTACAGGGGAGTAGAGGGTGCGATATTGCTATCGACTTTACAGAAATAACACTTTTTAAATGGCTCCCCTGACTGGACTTGAACCAGTGACATACGGATTAACAGTCCGCCGTTCTACCGACTGAACTACAGGGGAATCGAGGTGCGATATTACTATCGACTTTTTAGCTTGCTTAAATTGGCTCCCCTGACTGGACTTGAACCAGTGACATACGGATTAACAGTCCGCCGTTCTACCGACTGAACTACAGGGGAATCATTTTAATGCTTCAGCTTGATAATGTAATTGGCTCCCCTGACTGGACTTGAACCAGTGACATACGGATTAACAGTCCGCCGTTCTACCGACTGAACTACAGGGGAATTGTTTACAACTTATCTTACTGCTTGTTCTAACTCATTTTTATCATGTGCTTAAAGTGGCTCCCCTGACTGGACTTGAACCAGTGACATACGGATTAACAGTCCGCCGTTCTACCGACTGAACTACAGGGGAATCGTTTCACACAATCGTAGCGACTCGTTGAGAACGGAGCGCATAGTAAAACGCTCTGTTGGATGAGTCAACTCGAGTTACTAAAAAAAGTGTAATTATGCTGTTAAGTGCTCATCTAATGTGCATCGTGGTGCAGAATTCGACATTTTTCGTGAAAAACCACTTAACAATTCGCAATATAGCCATAATTGAGTCCATCGTTTTTAAGCGGTGATTCTATGAAATTGAAATCATTCGCTAAATAATCGACACCGTTTTCGGTACTTGGTCGAGTACTTAAGGCTCAAACCGCTCAAAAAAGGATCTCAGGTGGGGTAATGTGAATTTACTCAGTTCTTTATGCCGATAGAAAACGTGGGTTATCTTTTCGCCGTTAAAGTCTGTTTTTCTGTTTTAACAAGTTTGCTGTTGTTGATGGAGGTGTTAATTGAGGCTTTATCGAATTAGCGTGAGCTGTTTTTCAAATTAAGTGATGCACTTCACTATTGGTTGTGGCACTAGATGCGCTACTACAGCTCGCGTTAATTACAGTTAGTGAAATTGATACAAGTAGCAACATTTATCAAATGTAATTAAATTACTAAATGCCGAGAGACGGTTGTTAAGACACATGACAGCCTCCAATCCCGCGTGGTTTCTAGGTTATTTCGACTTATCAACAAAATCTGTGGATAACCCTGTGAGTTGTCCTGAAAAATGGCCGCCAAAGCCTTGGGGTATGGGCGGCGGACTTAAAATGCACTATTTTGGGGTTCAAAAATAAATTTAAGCATTATCAACTGCATACTAAAAGCAAGTGGTTTTTGTTGAGGGTGAAAACAAGGTTGCAATTTTGTAATCGAACGAAATTGATTTCTTGTGTATTAAATTGGCATTTTTGCTTAGTTTGCGGGTGTTTTGTGAGCAAAAAACGCTGAAAACGCCTTAGTTTAAAAGTTTCATGTTTCTTCCTTTAAATTGTCATCTTGCGGTTTTAGATCGTATTGATATGACGACAGGAAGGATAACTGTGGAGCTTAGTCGGTGACTTGATTAGAATGGGGCGACTCACTAAAAGGATATGTGCGCGTGTCAGAATCTGTTTTTCAGCTTGAATCGCAATTCGCCCCCGCAGGCGACCAACCTACAGCGATTGCCAAATTAGTCGATGGACTCGAAGCGGGTCTGGCTTGCCAAACCTTACTCGGGGTGACGGGCTCAGGTAAAACCTTCACGATTGCCAATGTGATCCAAAAGTTAGGTCGGCCCACGATTATCATGGCGCCTAATAAAACCTTGGCGGCGCAGCTTTATGGCGAGATGAAAGAGTTCTTTCCCCATAATGCGGTCGAGTATTTCGTTTCTTACTACGATTACTACCAGCCCGAAGCCTATGTACCTGCGTCAAATACCTTTATCGAAAAGGACGCTTCGGTTAATGCTCACATTGAGCAGATGCGTTTATCCGCCACTAAGGCGCTGTTAGAGCGTAAAGATGTGGTGCTGATTGCTTCGGTGTCGGCCATTTATGGCTTGGGCGATCCCGATTCCTATTTAAAAATGTTGCTGCATCTACGCCAAGGCGATGTGATGGGGCAGCGTGACATCTTAATTCGTCTCAGTGAATTGCAGTACAAGCGCAATGATATTGAGCTACAACGTGGTACTTATCGTGTGCGCGGTGAAGTGATTGATATTTTCCCCGCCGATTCTGAGCGTAATGCCATTCGAGTCGAGTTGTTCGACGATGAGATTGAACGCTTAAGTGAGTTTGACCCGTTAACGGGCCATATTATTAAACGTATCGCCCGTACGACGGTTTATCCAAAAACACACTATGTCACGCCGCGGGAAAAGATCATCGCTGCCACTGAGTTTATTAAAGAAGAACTGCGTGAGCGTAAACAATATCTACTCGATAACAACAAGTTAATTGAAGCCCAGCGTATCCATGAGCGGGTGCAATACGATGTGGAAATGATGGTGGAGTTGGGTTACTGCTCTGGCATCGAAAACTACTCGCGCTATTTGTCTGGCCGCGCACCGGGGGAAGGGCCACCAACCTTGCTCGACTATTTGCCTGCCGACGGCTTATTAATTATCGATGAATCCCATGTGACTGTGCCGCAAATCGGCGCTATGTACAAAGGTGACCGTTCCCGTAAAACCACACTTGTGGAATACGGTTTCCGCTTACCGTCCGCCTTGGATAACCGGCCGCTCAAGTTTGAAGAGTTTGAGCAATTGATGCCGCAAACTATCTATGTGTCGGCAACACCGAGTGCCTACGAGCTGGAAAAGAGCGAAGGCGAGATTGCTGAGCAGGTCGTGCGGCCAACGGGATTACTCGATCCTGAATTAGAAGTGCGCCCTGTTGGGACCCAAGTGGACGATTTATTGTCTGAAATCGCCAAGCGAGTGGCCGTCAATGAGCGGGTGTTAGTGACGACGCTGACTAAGCGTATGTCGGAGGATTTGACCGAATACCTCGACGAACATGGCGTAAAAGTGCGTTATCTGCATTCGGACATTGACACTGTCGAACGGGTTGAGATCATCCGCGATCTGCGTTTAGGTAAGTTTGATGTGTTGGTTGGGATCAACTTATTGCGCGAAGGCTTAGATATGCCTGAAGTGTCATTGGTGTGTATTTTAGATGCCGATAAAGAGGGCTTCTTGCGCTCTGAACGCTCGCTCATCCAAACGATTGGCCGCGCGGCGCGTAACGTCAATGGTAAAGTGATCCTCTATGCCGATCGCATCACCAATTCGATGGAGAAAGCGATAGGTGAAACTGACCGACGTCGTGAACGTCAGCGGGCGCACAACTTAAAACACGGTATTACGCCTAAGGGCGTCGTTAAACGGATCACCGATGTGATGGATGTGGACGATAGCCGCGACAGTAAAGCTGTGTATGGCAAAGTGGCTGAGCCTAAGTCCCATTATCATAAAGCCGATGCGGCAGAGTTGAGCCATCAAATCGATCAGCTTGAGAAGAAGATGCATGAACATGCGCGCAACTTGGAGTTTGAACAAGCGGCGGCAATGCGTGATGAAGTCAAGCACCTGCGGGACCTGTTGATCAAAGCCTAGATTTATTCTTACGCTCAGCATTAAAAAAGCCGTCCAGCAATCATGCTGCGACGGCTTTTTAATATCTTGACTTGGATTAAGCAGGGACTTTTGATGGGCTCATTTTTAGCTTGATAAACACCGCTAAAGCGCAAATCAGCCCGCAGATTAAGCCGACCAAATGCGCCTCGGTTGCTACGCGCGCACCTATCATGGCGGTGACATCACTGCTGGCACCATAAAGCTGTTCGTAACCGACTTTGATGATAACGCCAACGAGCAGCAGATAGCCTGAGCGCAGCTTACGGACAATATCCTGCACTGCGCCGTAGGCGAACAAACCATGCAACATACCGCTTAAGCCGACATAACCAAGCAATTGCGGATAGCCTAAATACAAGCCTATACCTTCAAGTAAACATAACACGAAAAATAGTGCACTTAAGCCTTTGAGATGATAATGAAAATGGTGCAAAAATAGCACCACCCACAGCCCTGCAAGGTTCATCAATAGATGCCATTGATTCGTGTGCAGTAAATTTCCACTGATTAATCGCCACCATTCACCTTCACTAATTGCACTGCGGCGATAGGCGAGTAGGTTATCGACAGCGGGGCTTGCTAAGCCTGCGGCATACAAACCCGCACAGATCAGACTCACCATCAGCGCGACCCAATAGGGACTGCGTGTCATGCTTTTGGCTCGCTGGCGTCAAGCTCAGCCATGACCGCCGCTTTATTCTGTAGATAGTCATCTAATCCACGTTTGCGAAGATGACAGGCAGGGCAATCACCACAGCCATCGCCAATCACGCCGTTATAACAGGTGAGAGTATGGTGGCGAACCAGATCAAGTTGCTGATATTTATCCGCCAGTGCCCAGGTTTGTGCCTTATTGAGCCACATCAAAGGCGTGATGATTTTTAGTTGTTTATCCATGCCTTGAACTAAGGCGGATTCCATCGCTTTGACAAAATAGTTACGACAATCAGGGTAGCCAGAAAAATCCGTTTCACACACGCCTGTGATAATCGCTTGCGCTCCTAATTGATAGGCATAAATGCCTGCAAGCGTTAAAAATAGAATATTACGGCCGGGCACGAAGGTATTGGGTAAGCCATTTTCCATCAACTCGTGTGAAACGGGTATTGCATCACGGGTGAGGGCTGAAATAGCTAACTCATTGAGTAAGGTGACATCCATGACTTTATGGCTGGTGATCTTCAAACGTTTTGCTAAGGATTTGGCAACTTCAATTTCTTCGCGGTGGCGTTGACCGTAGTCAAAAGTGATCCCATGTACTTCATCGTACTGGGTTAGGGCTTGAATAAGGCAAGTTGTTGAGTCTTGTCCGCCACTGAATACCACCACTGCTTTGGACACCACTGTTTTTGACACTAAGCTCGTTGACATAAAGGATTTCACTTCACCGTAGAACAGGTATAAATAGGGCGTTAGTGTAACTCAGGCCTTATGGCTTGCAAACTCTGACTATAGGGTCGAAATAGGCTTTCTCGGCGCAAAAACTTGCAGCTCAAGCTAAAATCCACTATAAATGCCGCCCCAGAAAAGTGGAACGTCAGTATGAATTACCCTGTCAACGAAGTATTTGAAACCATTCAAGGTGAAGGTGTCTTTACCGGAGTGCCCGCCATATTTGTCCGCCTACAAGGTTGTCCCGTGGGATGTGCTTGGTGCGATACGAAACAGACATGGGATGTGCTTGAAGCCAATAAGGTGTCGCCAGAGCAAGTGATTACCGTGGACGGCACCATTGGTCGCTGGGCTGATCATACGGCGCAAAGTCTTATTGCTGCTTTTCACGCTAAAGGCTTTACTGCGCGGCATATCGTGATCACCGGCGGTGAGCCTTGTATGTACGATTTACGCGAATTAACCGAGACCTTGCACAGTCAAGGCTTTGCGACTCAAATCGAAACCAGTGGCACCTTCGAAATCAACTGTGCCGATGACACTTGGGTGACAGTATCACCCAAGGTGAACATGAAAGGGGGCTATCAGGTATTAGCACAGGCGCTGAACCGCGCCAATGAGATTAAGCATCCTATCGCTACTGAAAATCACATCGATGAACTTGATGAGTTACTGCATGACATCGATATTTCAGCGAAAACGATTTGCCTGCAGCCGATTAGTCAAAAGCCTAGAGCGACAGAACTGGCGATGAAAGTGTGTATCGCCCGTAATTGGCGCTTATCGATCCAGACCCATAAGTATTTAAATATTGATTAATGCTAATCTGCAAAGCATAAAAAACGCCTCACAATTGTGGGGCGTTTTTTATGGTGGATGTTTTGTGGATTCTAAACCTATCGACTTAAGATAAGGTGTTTAATACAGTTGCTTAATCAAGCTCACTTAACTGGCCGAAATGATTAAATGCTGCAAGTTGGCGCTGATAGGGCGCAATATCGCCGATGTTAGCTGCAATCCAATCTGTATCGTAATAAGTATCAAGGTAACGCTCACCCGAGTCACAAATGAGGGTCACTATTGAGCCTTGCTCTCCACGCGCTTGCATTTGTACGGCAAGTTGCAATGCGCCGTACAGGTTGGTTCCTGTGGATGCGCCGGTTTTACGGCCAATCAATTGTTCTAACCAATGAATTGTCGCCACTGATGCGGCGTCGGGAATTTGCAGCATAGTATCGACAACACCAGGAATAAACGATGGCTCGACTCTCGGTCGACCTATGCCTTCAATCTTACTGCCATTGCAACAAGTTAAGCTGGCATCGCCGCTCTGATAGAAATCAAAAAAAACGGAGTTTTGCGGGTCGACTACGCAAAGTTGTGTCGCCAACCTTTGATAGCGAATGTAACGGCCTATGGTCGCCGATGTGCCGCCAGTGCCTGGGCTCATCACTATCCACCGCGGGATAGTGTGTGGCTCGCGCTCCATCTGATTGAAGATAGAGTTGGCTATGTTGTTATTACCGCGCCAGTCGGTTGCACGCTCGGCGTAGGTGAATTGATCCATATAATGGCCGCCAAGCTCTGCGGCAAGGCGCGCCGATTCTGCGTAAATCTCACTGGAATGATCGACAAAATGACATTGACCGCCATAGAAAGTGATCTGCTCAATCTTCTTTTTAGCCGTGCTTTTGGGCATTACGGCAATAAAAGGTAAACCGAGTAAGCGGGCAAAGTAGGCTTCAGAAATCGCCGTACTGCCCGATGAGGATTCGATAATTGGCGTGCCTTGCTTAATCCAGCCGTTACACAGGGCATAGAGGAAGAGTGAGCGGGCGAGGCGATGCTTCAAACTCCCTGTCGGGTGGGTACTTTCATCTTTAAGATAAATATCTATGCCATCGAGCATAGGTAATTCAAGCTTAATCAAGTGGGTATCGGCGCTGCGCTGAAAATCCGCTTCAATCTTGCCTATCGCGTGGGCTTCCCATGTTGGGCAGAGTCTGTGAGCGCTGTGAGAATCCACTGGTGGTTGAATCGTGTTAGAAATCATAGTAGTCACATCGAAAGAGATCATTTTCAGAGCATATCACAGGGACGGGCAAAGCGGTTTTATTGGATGAGCTTGAAGTCATTCGCTTAAAGTAGAGCACGACGTAATTGAAATCAAAAACAAATGTCGCTCACCAAGAGGTTTACTTAATATAGAAATGCCAAGAATTTAATTAGATTAAGCTGGAACAGTCAGATTAAGTTGGAACAGACTAAGCGGAAGTGGAACAAGAAGGATATGCGAGAGTGAAAGAAATGGTGGAGGGAGAAGGATTCGAACCTTCGAAGGCTGAGCCGTCAGATTTACAGTCTGATCCCTTTGGCCACTCGGGAACCCCTCCACAAACTTTCTTTTTAGCTTTACAACTGACTTTTAAAATTGTCTTTCAAAACATCATCAATAACAGACTTGTTTATCAAGACAAAACTAAACATTGGCCATGTTTAGTCTTTGAAAATGATTATCTGCGTTAGAGATAAAGATGGTGGAGGGAGAAGGATTCGAACCTTCGAAGGCTGAGCCGTCAGATTTACAGTCTGATCCCTTTGGCCACTCGGGAACCCCTCCACGAATACCTTTAACGCTTTTGTAAAACTCTACATCATTTTCGAACAACACGATAAAACTTGCAGTGCAAATGGTGGAGGGAGAAGGATTCGAACCTTCGAAGGCTGAGCCGTCAGATTTACAGTCTGATCCCTTTGGCCACTCGGGAACCCCTCCTCAATTGCGGCCGCCATAGTAGTCAGAAACCTTTTCCATGTAAATACCCAATTTAAAAATATTCCTAAAGTTATGTATCAAATGGTCGATTAACTAACAACGAATTGTTTTGACGATGTTTTTTTATGCAAATTGATGTTCCTTTAGTCAACGAAGCCCAAATTGGCACCCGCTTAAACGCAGCGATAGAAAACGACAGACGGGGCGAATTCGCCCTGTTGCTGTCGTTACTGTCGGTTGACGCTCGGGATATGGCACAATTCCAATGGCAAAATGAACTTGATATGGCGCAAAAATTACAACGTCAGTTCGAATTGCCACCGCAGCAAAGTTTAATGGCGGATTTATCGTCTGCTGAACCAGTGGTTGATAACAGCAGTATTTTTATGGCTCAAGGTCCACGTGCGTTTCAATTACAACAAGCATTGCGACCGGAAGCCTTAGTCATCCGTGGCGGCGAGTCAGTCGCAATGGCAGAAGCGTTAAGTAACTGTGACCATGTCACTCAGCTGAGGCAAAGGGGCCAACTAACCGCGCCCAAAGTCGAGATTATGCACTTTGCTGATCAATTGGCAATCCAACGTAATCTTGTGCCTTTGCTCGCCTCAGCCTAAGGCCGTCTTCCCGCAAGTGGTCTTCAGTACCCATCAAGTCAATCTGATCCATTTCGATAAATAAGCGTGAGCTAAAGCCAGTTATCTTGAAGCTTAATTACCTATAATTCGTATTAACCTATCGAGTTAAAATTTACCACGTTAAAAATTTAACGAGCATATTTTAGTTATGCCGTTAATCAGTCGCTCTATACATTAAGGAATACAGATGAAAGGCATAATAGAAGCACAGAGCCCGACAGTGAATGACACTTGCACCGATTGCGGCAGCTTTGTCGATATCGGCGCCGTTATTGATGAACACGATACGTTATTGACGTTAAATTTTGTTGGCGATAGCGCTCAAGCGGATGCCGAAAGCATGGCAACACGCGCTCAAACTCGATTTGCTGAAGTGCAAACTGAATTTGTGACTAAGACTGAAGGCGTCGACTTACTGCTGACCTTCAATGTCAGCGCGGAAAAAATGATTTTTCAATTGGAAAACGGCCTGTAATTTTTAAAGCAGCACTTTAGTTTTTAGTCGGTTATGGATATCCGGAAATCGCGCTAATTGCCTAAAAATGCTGCTATTGTTAACCAAATTGTAATAAATTGTGCCACATGTTGCTGTGCTTACAACAGTTAGTGTAATATGCCTCCAAATAAGAATAATTCAATCAGCTTAATTCCACATTTTGAGGTAAGTTTGCTAACAGCAAAGACCTTTAGCCCAACACGAAGTTTTGTAGGGAACCAGCGTGAAGCGACGTCAGCATCAGCATTTATTGGAGTCTTTGGTACAGTCAACTGCAAAACAGCAGGGCGATTTCACAAAGACGGCAGAGTTAACCACAGAGTTGTTGTGCCAGAATTTAGCGGTTTCTTTGGTATCAGTGTGGACTTTTTCATCTGATCAACAAACCCAATCACTCGTCGCACAATTTGGTTCTATGATGTTGCAAGACATTCATAGACCTAAGTTATTACAAGATTGTCCCCGGTATGTACACGAGCTCAAAACTCTGCGCCATATCGATGCAGGCAATGCCCTGACCGATCCACGTTTAAGTGAATTGGCTGAGTGCTATTTTATCCCGCGGCAAATCAACTCGAGTCTTGACATCGCCATTCGTATCAATGGCCATCTCGAAGGTGTGCTCTGCATCGAGCGGGCACAATTGACTCCCCACTGGCATGACAGTGAAATTCACCTCGCGTGCCAGATGGCCGACCAATTAGCCCTGACCTTAGCGACAAAACACAGCTACGATAAAGAAGAAAGCTTGAGTTTATTTCGCTGTGCCACTGAACAATCGCGACAAATCAGTATGTTAATTAATCTGCATACTGAAAAAGTCGAGTATGTGAATCAGGCGCACAGTGAAATCACTGGCATGCCCCGTGAACAGATTATCGGCGCGAATATCCGTGAGTTGGCTTTTTTCAAGCAGCATGCCCAATTAGCCGAGCAAACCCTAGCGCAAATCTTTAGGGGCGAAATTGCCAAAGGCGAAGTGCAGTTTAGTCGTGCCGATGGCAGTCGTTATTGGCTGACATACGTGCTGAGTCAGTTCATTACCGATCGCGGCAATCATTATGCCTTGGTCTCGTGTGAAGAAAATACCGACGAGCATAACTATAAGTCAGAGCTTGAACGGCTTGCTTGGCGTTGTGGATTAACGGGACTCCATAACCGTACTCATTTTAATCGAGTCCTTGAACGTACCACGAAGGGACTGTTGTTATTAGTTGATTTAGTGGGATTTAAGCGTTTTAACGATACCTATGGCCATGAAAATGGCGATAGCTTGTTGATAGAAATTGCCCGCCGTTTGAAACATTTTTCTGAGATTAATAAGGCCACCGAAATTGCCCGCGTCGGCAGCGATGAATTTGCCGTGCTGTTGACCGATGATAATGCGGTTTACGATCTCGATTATTTTAGTACTCGCCTGTATCAACATCTTGCTATGCCTATTTTAATCGGCCGTGAGCAAGTCGAACCTAAGCCTGCTTTAGCTGTGGTTGATATTGCCTCTGTGGCGAGTTTGTTTGCCCCATTAACCTGTGCCGATATTGCAGTGCAGTATGCTAAAAAGAAAAAAGGCACTGCAATCCAAGTATTTAACAGCACGTTATTGAGTGCATTTAAAGAGGATGCGCAGATAGAACGTGATTTACACAGTGCGATCCGTGGCCGTCAGTTTGAGCTTTATTATCAGCCACTGAGGGATCTTGAGCAGAATACCTATATTGGCGCCGAAGCCTTAATCCGTTGGCACCATCCTAAAAGAGGCGTGTTATTTCCAGCTTCCTTTATTGATATTGCAGAGCAGTCGGGGATGATTAATTCTATCGGCAGTTGGGTTTTAGAGGCCGCTTGTCGACAGTTAAACCTATGGCAGCATCATAATGCAGATATGACAATGCATGTGAATGTGTCGGCCCGCCAGTTCTTCAGTGGTAATTTATTTGAGCAAGTGTGGCAGTTGTTGACGCGTTATCGCTTGAAACCTAAGACTTTAATCTTAGAGATCACTGAGACTGAATTGATGGGTGATATT
This sequence comes from Shewanella sp. SM101, assembly GCF_025654465.1. Taxonomy (NCBI): domain Bacteria; kingdom Pseudomonadati; phylum Pseudomonadota; class Gammaproteobacteria; order Alteromonadales; family Shewanellaceae; genus Shewanella; species Shewanella sp. SM101. The sequence goes on along the minus strand of NZ_JAKKRH010000005.1, from coordinate 36,590 downwards.
CGTCACGCGACCTTGTTATGCCAAGAATTAGCGGAATTAGGCGTAGGGCTCGCGATTGACGATTTTGGGACGGGTTACTGCTCTATGCGTTATTTGAAGCAGTTTCCGATCAGTAAACTTAAGATTGATCGTTCGTTTATTTCAGATCTTACCGTCAGCCGTGAAAGTCGCGAAATTGTGTCAGCCATTATCGCCATGGCGAATGCATTAAATATATCTTTGACGGCAGAAGGGGTTGAAACCCTTGAGCAAGAAGCGTTTTTAGCGAAAAGTTTTTGCCATCAGGCACAGGGTTATCTCTATAGTCCTGCATTACGGGAGCCTGAGTTTGCACAATTTATCTTGTCGGCTAAAAGCGCTTTGGCCATAACCCACTAAAGTTACATATAACCCACTAAGTCACAATTGTTTCAAATGTGCTGCTCACGATAAAATAAAGGCAACCTAGGTTTGTAATCTAGGTTGCCTTTATTGTTGATCTCTGTACTTGTTCAATCAGCACTATAAACCTTCATCGTAATTTTCCAGTGCAGTTCAGCACTGTATACCTATTAAGATTTTAAGCAGCATTGTTTGAATTTTTTGCCACTATGGCAAATACAGAGATCATTTCTACCGGGTAATTTAGCCGTCATTTGCTGGCCTTGGCTGTAATACCAGCGACTTTCTTGGTAGATAAATTCGGATCGCTCATAGATAGCATCAATTTCACCATCGAGCTTATACCAAGCTTTAAAAGTAACTGTGCCATGTCGTTGTTCAGCTATTGCCGCTTGAGCATTGTGGATTGGTGTTTCAGTGCTGCTCTGTACATCTAATCCTAACCAATGTGGGTGAGGACCAGCCTTGAGGCTCGTGAGAGTAAGGCCATTTAGATGGTCAGGGTGATGTGTTTTTAAAATGTAATCAAAATTTTTCAATACAAATGCGCAGTAGCGTGAGCGCATAAGTTGTTCAGGAGTACGGGCAATGATTTGCCCAGAGTCTACATGCGTATGCAGTGGACCACAGCAATCTTGATAGCTTATCCCACTGCCACAGGGGCAGGCTTGCTTAGTTGTAGTCATGTTAGCTAAATCTTTAGTTTAATTATATTTGTTTGAATTTATTCTATTTATATCTAAATGCGTTAGATGTTAGACAATCCATTTAAACGTAATCGGCATTAACATTAGGGTAATTTTTTACCCGCAGGTAAAGGCGGAAATTGGCGACCATAATACAAGTTAGGCACTGGTTTCGCATTCAGATAATAGCTAGGTTCTGCGCGGTTATTGGTATCTAAGCTCACTTTCCATTGGGTGGATGAGACTTTTTCTGTACCAATAGCAAATTTGCCAGCAAATTCACTCACAGGTTCGCCAGTTTCTTGTGCCGGGTAAAATCGAACCAAATAATAGCCTGTATCTATTGCACCATTACCGATAATTTTGCGTTTAGTAATGCGGAAATCCACGTCAATAGTGGCTTTTTTGGCGTGGATTTTATCGAAAAACTTCTTGTAAATGGCGACAATATTGTCTCGTCCATAGTAAATTTCTTTACTTTGACTCTCAGATAAGTAGCTAGCGTCATCAGCGTAAATCTCACGGGTCACCTCAGGGGACAATTGATTAAAAGCGCTAATAAACAAAGGGTAATTAGCGTTGATCAATTGATCATCAGTGGGTTTTGTATGAGTTTTAGCTGGATTGGCTAAGCTTGGTAGTGACAATAAGCACATCAGGACTAGCGGCAAAAATTTCATTACTTTATTCTAATCTGGCAATCATGGCGTCACTATAATGGAGGCGCCCGCTGAACTAAAGCCTTGAATGTTTACAAAGTGTGTTTCTGTACAAGAGTGTGAAGTAAAGGAGCTTGCCATGCTGGATGATGAATCAGCACTGTTTTTTGAGGAAATGGCTGGAGTCGTGCCACTAAAAGGCGATATGCCAGTGGTAAATTTAGCACCGAAAGCGTTGACGGCTGAGCAAATACACAGACGCGATGCTTTACAACGGGAAGCCTTCCTAGCGTGTATGCCACTGGATTTAAAAGCGTTTCCACAGCAAGCGCCAGATGACATTGTGAGCTTTAAGCGTGAGGGGGTACAGGGCGGCGTTTTTAAACGACTCCGAATGGGGCAATACAGCATCAAGATGGAGCTTGATGTGCATGCTTATCGGTTAAACCAAGCTCGTGATGCCGTCCTTAACTATTTACTGGCAGCGCAGGCACATGGTGAACGCTGTGTCATGTTGATCCACGGTAAAGGCTATCAGAGTCAACCCTTTGCGGGATTGCTCAAATCCGCTGTGTGCTATTGGTTATCACAACTCGACATGGTGCTTGCCTATCATTCGGCGAAAACCGAGCAGGGCGGTGCTGGAGCACTTTATGTGATGTTAACTAAGTCAGAACAGCTTAAGCTTGAAAACCGTGAAGCCAATCGCAAAGGAATGGGATGGCGTTAGATTAAACAGATAAGTATTGAATAAAAATGCCCAATTTTATTGGGCATTTTGTTTTATGTTATTGGGTAATGATTTAACGAACCCTTACCAACCACACTGGCGGTTTGCGGTGGTATTTTGCTCATCTAACCATGTTTTAAGTGGGGCGAAGTAATCGAGCACCGCTTTTGCATCCATCGTTTCTTTGCCGGTGACTTCTTTCAATGCTTCTGGCCAAGGTTTACTTAAGCCTAACTCGAGCATCTTATTGAGTTTCTCTCCCGCGGCTTGATTGCCATAAATACTGCATCTGTGTGCCGGACCTTTATCGCCTGCAGTTTCACACAGCGCTTGATGGAATTGGAATTGCAAAATATGCGCTAGGAAGTAACGGGTGTAGGGTACATTGCCTGGTACATGGTATTTAGCACCCGGATCAAAATCTGCTTCACTACGTTCAGTCGGTGCTTTGACGCCTTGGTATTTTTCCCTCAGATCCCACCAAGCTTGGTTATATTGGGCGGGCGTGATTTCGCCGCTAAACACTTTCCAGCGCCACTGATCTATCATCAGGCCAAAGGGCAAGAAAGCAATTTTGTCTAAGGCTTGTTTTAGTAAGAGGCCGATATCCTTAGATGCATCAGGTACTTCTTCTAATAAGCCGATTTGCTTTAAATAGCTTGGCGTAATCGACAGTGCAATCGTGTCACCAATGGCTTCATGGAAACCATCGTTGGCGCTGTTTTTAAATAGGAAGGGTTGTTGCTTATAAGCGCGTTGATAGAAGTTATGCCCAAGTTCGTGGTGGATAACGCTAAAATCTTCGGCAGTTTTTTGGATACACATTTTAATGCGGATATCGTCGAGATTATCGAGATCCCACGCCGAAGCGTGACAAACCACATCACGGTCCTTTGGTTGTACGAATAGAGAACGCGCCCAAAAACTTTCTGGCAATGGTGCGAACCCTAATGATGTGAAGAAGCCTTCGGCTTGTTTCACCATTTTATGCTCGTCATAGCCTTTCTTTGCCAGTAACTCAGTGACATCGTAACCCGGATCGGCATTGTCAGGGGCGACGAGATCATACACATTGCCCCATTGCTGGGCCCACATGTTGCCAAGTAAGTGTGCAGGGATGGGGCCAGTGGTCGGTGCGACGGTATCGCCGTACTCTTTATTCAATTCTCCCCGCACGTAGCAGTGCAAGGACTCATAAAGTGGCTTAACTTGGCCCCAAAGACGGTCGAGTTCCTGTGAAAAGTCATCGGGCTTCATATCGTATTGACTGCGCCATAGTTCAGACAGGTTGGCATAACCGAGATCCTTTGCGCCTTCATTGGCCAGTTCAACTTCGCGTTGAAACAAGGGGCGCATGGGTTTAGCTATTTCACGCCAGCCTTTCCACGCTTCCAGTAATTTTACGGGATCACGTGATTCGGCCATTAAGCTCGATAGCTCAGGCTGAGTCATACACTTGCCGTCGGCAAAACAGTATTTTCCTTTGCCGTACAAGCCATTTAATTCTGAACTAATTTGCGCCAGCTCGGTATTCTTCGCAGGATCGAGCGGCGCGGGTAACACTAATGCACTGCGCAGTATATTGAGCTTGCGGGCATTTACGGGATCGAGTTGCACATTGGCATACTTAGCCGCCTCAGTTGCAAATTTTACCGACGCGGCACTGACCTTTTCGCCGACTGCGGCAGACAGGGCCGCGGTATCATCAGTAATAAAGTTGCTGTAAATCCACTCGGCGCGATTAGATTCAATCGATAATTCGGCCATCTTGGCTTCAGCATCGTTAATAAAAGCAATGGCTTGTGCTTTATCTGGGGCGGTATTGATGACAACTGCTTCTACTGTAGCTGTTTTGTCTGTTTTACTTTGTGCATCATTACAGGCCGTTAATCCCAGCGCGAGTGCCACTGTGAGGGCGATTTTACTGCGACGATTCAATGAAATAACCATGTCTAGTTGTCCTTGTTGTTTTTGTGTTACACAGTTTACCTAAACCACAGGGTTATTGCACAAGGGTTAATTGACTTGTTTTTAACACTTATTCGGACATGTACGACATACCGCTTATATCACAGACTAGAAAGCGGTGAATTTGTCCAATTTTAGTTTGACATCCGTGGTGCCAATGTTTAATTTAAACGAGTGTTTTAAATTAATTCAAGGTCACGGAATGGCAAGTCGATCCGATACAAAAACTAGAATACTTGATGCCGCAGAAAAACTGTTCGCCGAACGGGGCTTTTCTGAGACTTCCTTGCGACTCATTACCAGCAAAGCTGAGGTGAATTTAGCATCGGTCAATTATCACTTTGGTTCTAAAAAAGAGCTGATCCGTGCAGTGTTAGCCCGCTATTTAGACGTATTTATGCCTGCTGCTTCAAGCCAAATTCACCGTTTAAATGCCGCTCCAGCACAAGCAACACTCGAAGAGATCCTGTCTTCTTTGGTCGATCCTTTATTGGATTTAAACGCGCTACGTACAGAAGGCACCACGATCTTCCTGCAGCTTTTAGGCCGTGGCTATATCGAAAGCCAAGGGCATTTACGTTGGTTTATCACTACCCATTACGGCCAGCATCTGGATGCTTTTGTTAAAGCCGTTTCGGCCAGTGCACCACATATTCCACCCGCTGAAATGTTTTGGCGCTTACACTTTACCTTAGGCACTATCGTGTTCACTATGGCGTCCGCTGATGCCCTAAATGACATTGCTGCTGCTGAGTTTGGTGAGCATAACGACATCGAAGCCGTGATCCGTAAAGTGATCCCCTACATGGCGGCTGGCGTATCAGTCCCAGTTTCTTCTTAATTAAAAGGTCTTGATAATGTTGACGATTATAATTCTTGCCCTGATAGCCATTGTCGTGTTGTTTGCGGTGAAAAATATCCGGATGCAGTTTATTACCCGCCCAGTTTTTAGTTTTTTCAAGAAGGTCTTGCCGCCACTTTCAGATACCGAGCGCGAAGCGATGGAAGCCGGTGATGTCTGGTGGGAAGGGGAGTTATTTCGCGGAAATCCTAACTGGAATACCTTGCACAGCTACGGTAAGCCGACGCTGACAGCTGAAGAAAAAGACTTTATTGATAATCAAGTAATGACAGCACTGACGATGATCGATGATTTCGACATAGTGCATAACCGCAAGGATTTACCGCCGGAGCTGTGGGAATACTTTAAGAAAGAAGGTTTCTTCGCACTGATCATTCCGAAGAAATTTGGTGGTAAAGCTTTCTCTGCCTATGCAAACTCGACCATTGTCAGCAAATTAGCCAGCCGTAGCGTAAGCGCCGCTGTGACTGTGATGGTGCCGAACTCTTTAGGTCCTGGTGAGTTGCTGACCCACTATGGTACGAGCGAGCAGAAAGAACGTTGGTTACCTGCTTTGGCTAAAGGCGATGAAATTCCTTGTTTTGCGTTAACTGGTCCAGAAGCGGGCAGCGATGCCGGCGCTATCCCCGATGTCGGTATTGTGTGTCGTGATACTTTCAACGGCGAAGAAATGCTTGGGCTTAAACTAACATGGGATAAGCGTTATATCACGCTGGCGCCTGTAGCAACAGTTCTGGGGTTAGCGTTCCAAATGCGCGATCCTGAAGGTCTGCTTGGCGATAAGAAAAACTTAGGCATTACCTGTGCGTTGATCCCAACGGATCATCCTGGTGTGGTGATTGGTCGTCGTCATAATCCGCTGGGTATGGCGTTTATGAACGGTACTACTCAAGGTAAAGAAGTGTTTATCCCGCTCGATTGGATTATCGGTGGCCCTGAGTTTGCAGGTAAAGGCTGGCGTATGCTGGTTGAGTGTTTGTCAGCGGGCCGCGGTATTTCATTGCCAGCATTGGCAACGGCTTCTGGTCACATGGCGACGAAGACGACAACGGCTTACAGCTATGTGCGTCACCAGTTTGGTATGGCAATTGGTCAGTTTGAAGGGGTGCAAGAAGCGCTGGCGCGTATTATTGCCAACACTTATCAGTTAGAAGCCGCACGCCGTTTAACAACCACGGGTATCGATCTTAAAGTCAAACCTTCGGTCGTGACCGCGATAGCTAAGTACCACATGACTGAATTAGGCCGTTCTGTGATGAACGATGCCATGGATATTCAATCGGGTAAGGGCATTCAATTAGGACCTAAAAACTATTTAGGCCACCCTTATATGTCGAATCCAATTTCGATCACTGTGGAAGGCGCGAATATTCTAACCCGCTCATTGATGATTTTTGGTCAAGGTGCGACTCGCTGCCATCCTTACGTACTTGCCGAAATGGAAGCCGCAGCGATGGAAAACCAACATGAAGCCTTAGAGCGTTTTGATGCGCTATTAATGGGTCACATGGGTTATGCCACGCGTAATGCTTTCAGTGCGTTGTTTAGCGCGTTAAGCGGTAGCCGTTTTGGCAGTGCGCCAGTGAGCGGTGAAACTAAGCAGTACTATAAAGATATGTCGCGTATTTCGTCTGCATTAGCCTTAATGACAGATTTATCAATGCTGATCATGGGCGGCGATTTAAAACGTAAAGAAATGCTGTCGGCACGTATGGGTGATGTGCTCAGCCAGTTGTATTTAGGCTCAGCGACCTTGAAGTTATTTGAAGATAATGGCCGTCAACAGGACGATTTGCCTGCGGTACGTTATGTAATGGCCAATCGTTTGCACTTGGCGGCTAAAGCGTTGGAAGACACGATTCGTAACTTCCCGAGCCGTCCTGTGGCCTGGTTACTGCGCGGCTTAATTTTTCCACTGGGTAATCACTTCACTGCACCGAGCGACAAAATGGCGACCGATTTAGTTAGCGGTATGTTGAAGCCTGGCCCTGCTCGTGAACGTATTACTTTCTTATGTCCTGAATTTGAAGGGGATAAGGGTGGTATTGCTGAAGTTGAGCAAGCATTTATCGCGCAATATGCCTGTAAAGATATCTATAAAAAACTGAAGAAAGCGCAGCGTGCCGGTGAGTTGCCAGCAAAAGTGCCGAATCTAGTCTTGTTTGCAAAAGCACTCGAGACTGGCGTTATCACTGCCGACGAAGAACAAAAGTTACAGCATGCTGATAAGCTGCGCTTAGCGGCAATTAATGTGAATGATTTCGAAGCGTTATAGTGATTGCTAGTGTTTAATGTTAGCGTTTAATGTTAGTGCAGTTTGGTCTAAGCGGTGTTAAGTTCGATAGCTAGCCGCTTAGGCCGTTTGGATTTCCCTCTGAAATGAGAGACCAACAAATCTTCACCAACAGAAATCTGCACTTACAGAAAACAGTCAATATAAAAAAACCACCTTCATGAGGTGGTTTTTTATTGGCTTTTTTCTAACGCGCTTGAGTTGTTAGAAGAAGCTTAAGCAACCTAAGCTACGATCAACACTTTACAGGTGTTAGTGCCGCCAATCGTTTCCATTGCATCGCCTTTGGTCATTAATACCATATCACCGCTATTCAAATAACCAGCCGCAGTTAATGCTTCTAACGCTTTTTGCGCTAGCTCATCGGCTGGGTGGATAGTTGAATCGAAGTAAATTGGCAACACGCCGCGGTACAAGGCCATTTTGGCTAAGGTTGTTGCGTGACGTGATAAACCCAGGATTGGCAGTGAAGAACTGATACGAGACATCAACTGTGGTGTTGCACCCGATTCAGTCAGAGCGATAATCGCCTTAACGCCTTCTAGGTGGTTTGCTGCATACATAGTTGATAGTGCAATGGTTTCTTCAACTGAAGTGAAACGCACATCTAATCTATGCTTAGACACAATCACACTTGGGTGAGATTCAGCGCCAACACACACGTTTGCCATTGCCTTAACGGTTTCTTCTGGGAAGTCACCGGCAGCAGTTTCAGCAGATAACATCACAGCATCGGTACCATCAAGCACAGCGTTCGCCACGTCCATCACTTCGGCGCGGGTTGGCATTGGGCTTGAAATCATCGATTCCATCATCTGGGTGGCAGTGATGACGACTTTATTCAGTTGGCGTGAACGGGCGATTAACTTCTTCTGCACTGCAACGAGTGCAGCATCACCAATTTCAACACCTAAGTCACCACGGGCAACCATAACAACGTCAGACGCTAAGATAACATCATCCATCGCGGCATCGGTCGCAACCGCTTCAGCACGTTCAACTTTAGCAACGATCAACGCATTACAACCTGCTTGACGGGCAAGATCGCGTGCATAGTCCAAGTCTGCACCACTGCGCGGGAAAGACACGGCTAAATAATCCACTTGGATCATTGCTGCAGTGAGAATGTCAGCCTTGTCTTTTTCGGTCAGCGCAGCAGCAGAAAGTCCGCCGCCTTGTTTGTTAATACCTTTGTTGTTAGATAAAGGGCCTGCCACAGTCACTGTGGTATGCACTTTACGGCCTTCAACACGCTCAACGCGTAATTGAACACGGCCATCATCTAACATCAGGATATCACCAACAGTCACATCGTCTGGCAATTGCTTGTAATCGATACCCACTTGGGTCTCGTCGCCTTCACCTTTGGCTAACTCGGCATCAAGTACATAGGCTTGACCTAATACGAGTTGTACTTTCTTATTGTCTTTGAAAGTAGAAACGCGGATTTTAGGGCCTTGTAAGTCACCAAGAATGGCCACATGAACGCCTAACTCTTTAGCGATTTCGCGCGCTTGAGTTGCTCGTTTTAGATGATCTTCGGGGGAACCGTGGGAGAAATTAAGACGTACAACGTTTGCACCTGCCGCGATGATGCGGCGTAGGTTATCATCACGATCGGTAGCGGGACCTAGAGTGGTGACGATTTTGGTTCTGCGGAACATAAGGATACTCCGTTAAAGTTAAAAAAAATCTTGGGACTATATTACCATGCAATTCCAAATTTTGTAGTAAAGTTACAATCAAATTGATCTAAAGTTATGTATGAAAATTGTGAGGTATCGCTGATATTTGCACGATAAATGGCTAGGTTAAGGATCAACACTAGCCATTTTTAGAAAAGGAAGTGAGTTACAGTATCGGATCTTTATTGATGCGAGACTCTTTTAACACTTCTTTCACTCGTTTCAAATTATCGCGGAAACGTGGGCCTCTACGTAAGGTAAAACCCGTTGCCAATACATCTATAGTGACTAATTGGGCTAAACGCGAGGCCATAGGTAAATACATGTCAGTATCTTCTGGCACTTCCATTGTCACGGGCAGTGTACATTCCATTGACAAAGGCGAGTTGCGGGCGGTAATACCAATCACAGCTGCACCATTTTCTCTCGCTAAACGCGCGATTTCAATCAATGACTTAGTACGGCCAGTGTGGGAAATCAATACCACCACATCGCCCTCATTACTGTTGATACAGCTCATGCGTTGCATTAGAACATCGTCAAAACAGATGACAGGGACATTAAAGCGGAAGAATTTATTTTGCGCGTCATGGGCAACTGAAGCGGATGCGCCTAGGCCAAAAAAGGAAATAGTCTTAGCTTGAGTGAGAATATCAACGGCTTTATTAATGGCTGAAATGTCTAGGCTTTGACGTGCGGTATCGAGCGAAGCCATTGAAGATTCGAATATTTTTGTCGTGTAAGACTCAGTTGAATCATCTTCTTCAACGTGGCGGCTCACATAAGGTGTACCGTTCGCAAGACTTTGCGCTAGATGTAACTTAAAATCAGGGAAACCTTTAGTATCTAAGCGGCGGCAGAAACGATTCACAGTAGGTTCACTGACATCTGCCATCTTAGCCAGTGTGGCGATGCTAGAATGTATAGCTGTCTGTGGTGATGCTAAGATCACCTCTGCAACTTTGCGTTCTGATTTACTAAAATGGGTGAGGCTTTTTTGAACCTTTTCTAGGGTATTCATACGCGTATGTCCGCTAAATTGAGAATGTAATTTTATTTATTTTTATTTCGTGGGAGCAGATCAAGACTGGCGGCCCACTAATAGACTCTATGTAGTAACTTTTCAGTACAATTTTGAAATAAGACTTTACTACCTTCAGTAATTTAAGCACAAAAAGCATATCAGATTTATGCAGCAAGTGACTAGTTAGCTAGAATGTTAATATTTATAAAAATAGATGCATTTAACAAATTCTGTTGTTATATTACAACAAAAGTGTGGATTTCTTCATCGACATGAAGGGACACGACATACAAAGGAGATCGTAACGCAATGGGCAAAACAACATCAGGCGCCAAAGCTTGTGACTTCGTACTCTTTGGTACTAAAGGCGATTTGGCACGACGCAAGTTGTTACCTTCTTTATACCAGCTAGATAAAGCTGAACTTCTCGATAAAGATACGAAAGTGATCGGTGTCGCGAAAGACGAGTTTACTCAAGATGAGTTTATCGAATTAGTCACGCTTGCATTAAACACCTTCGTGAAAGAGCCTTTGTGCGAAGAGACTCTCCAACGTTTCCTGTCCCGCTGCCACTATATAGGCACTAACTTTACCGATTCAGCGGGCTACAGTGCCTTCCATGATCTGCTCAAACCAGAAGAGCGCGTGATGGTCAGTTACTTTGCTACGCCACCTGCAATATTCGGCGACATTTGCCGTTGTTTGCATGAACAAGATCTTATCCACCCAGATTCACGAGTGGTGCTCGAAAAGCCCATCGGCTCAGATTTAGACTCTTCTCGCGTCATCAATGACCAAGTTTCCGCTTACTTCAAAGAACGTCAGGTTTACCGTATCGACCATTACTTAGGTAAAGAAACCGTACAGAACTTGATTGCCCTGCGTTTTGCGAACTCTTTATTTGCCTCTAAGTGGGACAACCGTACGATTGACCACGTCCAGATCACAGTCGCAGAAGAAGTGGGTATCGAAGGCCGTTGGGGTTACTTCGACAAAGCGGGTCAGATGCGCGATATGATCCAAAACCATTTGCTGCAAGTGTTAACGCTCGTTGCCATGGACCCACCTGTTAACTTAGACGCTGACAGCATCCGTGATGAAAAAGTTAAAGTGCTTAAATCACTGCGTCCGATTAATTCAGACAATGTGTATGAAAATACCGTACGCGGTCAGTACAGCGCAGGCTTCTTAAAGGGCAGCCCAGTCCCGGGTTATTTAGAAGAAGAAGGCGCCAACCTTCAATCACACACAGAAACCTTCGTGGCTATTCGTGTGGATATCGACAACTGGCGTTGGGCGGGCGTGCCTTTCTATTTACGTAGCGGTAAACGTATGCCGTTTAAGAGCTCTGAAATTGTGGTGTATTTCAAAAACCCACCGCATAACTTATATCGCTCAAGCTACCGTAATCTGCCACCGAACAAGCTGACGATCCGTCTGCAGCCCCATGAAGGGGTTGAAATCCAGATGATGAACAAAGTGCCAGGTTTGGAGCAAAAACAACGTCTACAAACCACTAAACTCGATTTGAGCTTCTCCGATACCTTTAAAAATGAACGCATCGCCGATGCCTATGAGCGTCTATTACTCGAAGCTATGCTCGGTAATCAAGCGCTGTTCGTGCGCCGCGACGAAGTCGAGCAGGCATGGACTTGGGTGGATGGCATTATCCAATCGTGGGAACAAAGCAACGAAAAACCAAAACCTTATCCTGCGGGTACTTGGGGTCCAGTTGCGTCAGTTGCTTTGATCACCAAAGATGGCCGTTCGTGGGACGAGTAGGAGACTTTGATGATTAAAGAAACCGTATTCAAATCTTTCGATACGCCAAGTGCGTTAGAACAACAGCTTGCGAATAGAATTGCGAGCCAGTTGCAGGAAGCCGTCGATGCCCGCGGAAAAGCCAGCTTAGTGGTTTCCGGTGGTTCGACGCCGCTTAAGTTATTTCAACTATTGAGCATGAAATCCATCGATTGGAGTGATGTTTATATCACGCTTGCCGATGAGCGCTGGGTTGAAGCCGACGCCGATGCTTCTAATGAGCGTCTCGTGCGTGAACATTTATTACAAAACCGTGCGGCGAATGCCAAATTCCGCGGTTTAAAAAACATGTTTTCGACCGCAGAAGCGGGCGCCGATATGGCCGCCGAGTCCTTGTCTAACTTCCCACGTCCTTTTGATGTGGTGGTGTTAGGCATGGGTAACGATGGTCATACCTGCTCTTGGTTTCCCTGCAGTGCTGAGCTTGAACATGCGCTCACAACCCAAGCCCTGTGTGTGGCGACGAACCCCACCACAGCGCCCCATGGTAGAATTACGCTCTCTAAGAGTGCGATTCTGAACAGCAGACAAATTTATCTGCACTTGGTCGGGGAACAGAAATTATCCGTATATCGTCAAGCGTTAGAAAGTGATGATGTCCATGCTATGCCTATCAGAGCCGTATTAGCGCAGCGTAAAACGCCCGTTGATGTGTTCTGGAGCGCTTAAGGAGTCACTATGCACTCAGTAGAAATACACTCAGTAGTTCAAGCTGTTACCGACAGAATTATTGCCCGTAGCAAAGCGTCACGTGAAGGTTATCTCGCCGCATTGAATGATGCCCGTAACCATGGTGTACACCGTAGCTCATTGAGCTGTGGCAACTTAGCCCATGGTTTTGCCGCCTGTAATCCAGACGACAAAAATGCATTGCGTCAATTGAATAAAGCGAACATCGGCATAGTGACGGCATTTAACGATATGTTATCTGCGCACCAACCCTATGAAAAATATCCTGAATTGCTTAAAAAAGCCTGTCAGGAAGTCGGCAGTGTTGCACAAGTGGCGGGCGGTGTTCCGGCCATGTGTGATGGTGTGACTCAAGGTCAACCCGGTATGGAATTGAGCTTACTGAGTCGTGAAGTGATTGCGATGGCAACGGCTGTGGGTTTGTCTCACAACATGTTCGATGGCGCTTTACTGCTCGGCATTTGCGATAAAATTGTTCCAGGTTTACTTATCGGCGCCTTAAGTTTTGGTCACTTACCTATGTTATTCGTGCCGGCAGGGCCGATGAAATCAGGTATCCCGAACAAAGAAAAAGCCCGTATCCGTCAACAATTTGCCCAAGGTAAAGTGGATCGCGCGCAACTGTTAGAAGCTGAAGCCCAGTCTTACCACAGTGCGGGAACCTGTACTTTCTACGGCACGGCAAACTCGAATCAGTTGATGCTTGAAGTGATGGGCCTGCAGTTACCTGGCTCGTCATTTGTGAATCCTGATGATCCACTGCGCGAAGCGTTAAATAAGATGGCAGCTAAGCAAGTGTGTCGTTTAACCGAAATGGGCACCCAATATACCCCAATAGGTGAAGTGGTCAGCGAAAAATCTGTGGTTAACGGCATAGTCGCGCTATTAGCGACAGGCGGTTCAACTAACTTGACGATGCACATAGTCGCCGCGGCTCGTGCTGCCGGTATTATTGTGAACTGGGATGATTTTTCTGAATTATCCGATGCTGTACCATTAGTGGCGCGCGTGTATCCAAACGGTCACGCCGATATTAATCATTTCCATGCAGCCGGTGGCATGGCGTACTTAATCAAAGAATTGCTCGATGCGGGTTTATTGCATGAAGATGTGAATACCGTTGCGGGCTTTGGTTTACGCCGTTATACCCAAGAGCCAAGGTTGCTCGACGGTGAACTGCGCTGGGTCGATGGTCCAACGACTAGCTTAGATACTGAAGTGTTAACGTCAGTCGCATCACCTTTCCAAGGCAACGGTGGCTTGAAATTACTCAAAGGTAATTTAGGCCGCGCTGTGATTAAAGTGTCAGCAGTACAAGAACAACATCGTGTCGTTGAAGCGCCCGCTGTGGTGATTGACGATCAAAACAAACTCGATGCCTTGTTCCAAGCCGGTGCTTTGGATAGAGATTGTGTTGTGGTGGTTAAAGGTCAAGGCCCGAAAGCTAACGGTATGCCAGAACTGCACAAGTTAACCCCATTATTGGGAACGCTTCAGGACAAAGGCTTTAAAGTCGCGCTGCTGACCGACGGTCGTATGTCTGGCGCGTCGGGTAAAGTCCCTGCGGCCATTCATTTAACGCCAGAAGCATTAGATGGCGGTTTAATTGCCAAAGTCCAAGATGGCGACTTGATCCGTGTCGATGCGTTAACTGGCGAACTGAGCTTGCTTGTATCTGAAGCTGAACTTGCCACCAGAGCCGCGGGAATTGTGGATTTACATCGCTCACGTTATGGCATGGGCCGCGAGTTATTTAGTGCGCTACGTTCAAATCTAAGTAGTCCAGAAACTGGTGCGCGTTGTACTAATGCCATCGATGAACTTTATTAATACAAAGGAAGAATAACGCAATGCTTGAGAATAACTGGTCACTACAGCCACAAGATATTTTTAAACGCAGCCCTATTGTTCCTGTTATGGTGATTAACAAGATTGAACATGCGGTGCCATTAGCGCGAGCACTGGTTGCAGGCGGCATTAGCGTGTTAGAAGTGACTTTGCGTACGCCTTGTGCACTCGAAGCTATCACTAAAATCGCCAAAGAAGTGCCAGAGGCCTTAGTGGGCGCGGGTACTATTTTAAATGAAGCTCAGCTTGATCTTGCGATTGCCGCTGGTGCGCAGTTTATTATTACCCCAGGTGCAACGGTTGAACTGCTCAAAGCGGGTATGCATGGTCCAATCCCTTTAATTCCAGGGGTTGCGAGCATTTCAGAAGTGATGACGGGGATGGCGCTCGGTTACACCCACTTTAAATTCTTCCCAGCTGAAGCTTCGGGTGGTGTTGATGCTCTTAAAGCCTTCTCGGGTCCGCTAGCGGATATTCGCTTCTGCCCAACAGGTGGTATTACGCCAAGCAGCTATAAAGATTATTTAGCGCTGAAAAACGTCGATTGTATTGGTGGTAGTTGGATTGCGCCAACGGATGCAATGGAACACGGCGATTGGGATCGTATCACTCAACTTTGTAAAGATGCCATTGGCGCTTTATAAATCGAGTTTGAAATAGTGACAAAATAAAAAACCACCGCGAGGTGGTTTTTTGTCTTTTATCTTTCACATTTTGATAAAGAACGGCTGTGATAGCTGACTCTGTAGAAAGTCGGGGTTTTTACAGTAACACGAGCATTTACAAACAGTCTGGCTTTATAGAAAGCCGGGCTGCGAAATGATCGCTTGCCTACATTTCCTTGCTCAGTTCCACATTTGAGCCGGCTTTTGGGCTAAATAGCTGTTGATACAGTCTGCCTGCAAACTCATCTGTCATCCCCGAAATATAGTCCGCCAACACTCTGTGACTGTTTAAACCTTGTTGCTCACTTTCACGCCAGCGCTCTTGGGTGTTCAGTGGCAGTAAACGCTCGGGATCGGAAGCGAAGGCTTCGAATAATCCCATCACAATCTGCTGGCCCTTATATTCGAGCATTTGGATCTCAGGTTTACGGATCACGTATTTATAAACCAGTTGCTTGAGCACATTGAGCGCAATGGCAAATTCTGGCTCTAACGTCGCATTAAAGCGCAATAATGGCTCTTCGAACACGTCATCTTCTGAGATAACAATAGCGGTGACAAAGCCATTAACGAGTGTGCCTATGGCATCTTTACGTAGGTGATGCTCATGGGAAAACAGCTTATTGCCAATATCGGCAAGCTCTTGTCGTATCCACGAATCGCCACTGTTGGTCAGTGTCGGCGCAACATCTTGATGCCACTGGGATGCCGTGACTATACCCATCACGATCGCATCTTCGAGATCGTGCACCGCATAGGCGATATCATCTGCCAGTTCCATAATCGAGCAATCGAAGGATTTAAACTGAGTGCGCAGATGTGGATAGTGGTGCAGGGCGGGGTGTGATCCTTGCTGCGTCGATGTAAAACGACTGCGGTCTGCCTCAGATAACGGCTCAAGCACCCAAGCGAAGATGTCGTTATCATCGTCGAAAATGCCCTTAACCGGCGGCCATTGTGACGGCTTGAGCTGTCTATGGTTGGTGATTTCGTTATGCTCGCCCGCGACAAATAGCTTCGAGTGCGGCGCGGGGTATTTCAAAATCCCG
Source organism: Shewanella sp. SM101 (assembly GCF_025654465.1). Taxonomy (NCBI): domain Bacteria; kingdom Pseudomonadati; phylum Pseudomonadota; class Gammaproteobacteria; order Alteromonadales; family Shewanellaceae; genus Shewanella; species Shewanella sp. SM101. The sequence goes on along the minus strand of NZ_JAKKRH010000005.1, from coordinate 20,229 downwards.
AGCATGGTACGCCGACACAAGTTCATCCCGAAATCTAATGTGTAGGGCTCAAGCTTAGAGAGAATTCGAAAAGTTTGGCCATTGCCTTCAAAGCCGCCGTGGTCGCGCATCATGTAATTCAATGCCACTTCGCCGCCGTGGCCGAAGGGAGGATGACCAATATCGTGGGCTAAACATAAGGACTCTAATAAGCTCATAGAGCAAAGCAGCTGCTTATGCTGTGGATATTTGCGTCTGAGCTGGGCTGCTATGCCAGTGCCAATTTGCGAGACTTCGAGTGAGTGGGTTAATCGAGTGCGATAGAAGTCATTCATGCCAACGCCGAGCACTTGCGTTTTGGCCTGCAGGCGGCGAAAGGCGGCCGAGTGGAGAATACGCGCCCTGTCTCTTTGGTAAGGGCTGCGGTGATCGTTACGCCGTTGTTTATCTTCACCATGACGGCGTTCTTGCCAAACACTTGAAGTCATATGCATTCCTAGCGAGAGTGGAAAATCAAAGCATCTTGTTAATTTCGTCTAAATTCAAGGTGAAACTGGGCACAAAGCAGCTCATAAAATACTGTACTGCGGGATCAGGATTTGTCGCCAGCATATCTTCGAGACGCTTACGGGCGGTATTGAATTCACTGTTGCCGGCGCGGTTTTCTTCAAGACATTTAAGGTAAGCGCACAGAGTATCGGCGGATTTCACTATGGTCTTGTAAATGGGATCGGCGTAATCACTGATGAACAGACTGCGATAATCTTCTTTAAATTCCTCAGGCACCATATCCAGCATGCGCTGCTCGGCAATCGCCTCAATCTTTTTATACTCGGCTTCGATTTCTTTGTTGAAGTATTTCACCGGCGTCGGTAAGTCACCCGTGAGGATTTCACTGGCATCGTGAAAAATCGCCAGACTTGTAGCTTGATGGGGATCAAGCGTCGTGCCGAACTTTTTATTGCTGATGATCACCAGTGCATGGGCCACCATGGCGACTTGTAGCGAGTGTTCTTGAACATTTTCAGTGCGAACGTTGTACATCAAAGGCCAGCGTTGGATAAGTTTCATTCGAGCTAAATGGGCAAATAAGTGACTCATAGTTTTCCTGCTAAAGAGTGAAATCGGAAGGCGACAAGCTGCAATGGAAGACATGAAACGAGTGAGTAGGCAGTATTGACGCTAGTGAAGTCTTAGATTATCACAGCCTTGGATGACACGTGAGTATGAGCGTAGAGGATTTAAAGAAATAGCTAAAAATAAAGCGACCGCTAGGATCGCTTTATGTCTCAAACCGTTAAAGGGATATTTTACTGTCGATAGTTTTCGAGGAAGGCCCCAAACTCGGTAAATGCTTTCTTCAGATCTTCTTTATAGGGCAAGAAAACCACTCGTAAATGGTCAGGCTCAGGCCAGTTAAAGGCCGTGCCGTGCACTAACAGAATTTTCTTTTCTCTGAGTAAATCCAGCACTAAACGCTCATCATCCCTTAGGTTGAATTTCTTCATATCCAGTTTCGGAAAGGCATAGAGTGCGCCCTTTGGTTTTTTAACGCTCACACCTGGAATTTGGTTAAGTAATTCGTAACAGGCATCCCTTTGGACTGTGAGGCGGCCATTAGGCAAAATAAGCTCGTTAATACTCTGATAACCGCCGAGCGCAGTTTGAATCGCATGTTGATTGGGCACGTTTGCACAGAGGCGCATCGAGGACAGCATCTCTAAGCCTTCGATGTAACTTTTAGCAGCCTTAAGATTGCCAGATAACATCATCCAACCAACACGAAATCCTGCTGCACGATAAGCCTTTGATAAACCGTTAAAAGTAACAGTTAAAATATCATCTGATAGACCCGCAGCAGGAATATGCTTGGCTTCATCGTATAAAATTTTATCGTAAATTTCATCGGCAAAAAGGATCAGATCATGTTGACGACACAGTTCAACCACTTGCAGCAGTAATTCTCTGCTGTATACCGCTCCGGTTGGGTTGTTCGGGTTAATCAGCACTATGCCGCGGGTACGTGATGAAATTTTACTTTTAATGTCGTTGAGATCGGGGAACCAGTCCGCTTCTTCATCGCAGCGATAATGCACAGCCTTGCCGCCCGCGAGATTCGCCGCTGCTGTCCACAGGGGATAGTCTGGTGAGGGGATTAAGATCTCATCATCGGTATTTAGCAAGCCTTGCATTGCCATCATAATGAGTTCTGAAACGCCGTTACCTATATAGATATCTTCAATATCGACACCAAAAATCCCTTGGGCTTGATAATGCTGCACTATGGCCTTACGGGCAGAGAATAATCCTTTTGACTCACAGTAGCCTTGGGCACTGGGTAAATTGAGGATCACATCGCGCACAATTTCTTCAGGCGCTTCGAAACCGAAGGGGGCCGGATTACCAATGTTGAGTTTGAGGATTCGATGCCCCTCGTCTTCTAAACGTCTGGCTTCCTTGTGCACTGGGCCGCGGATGTCATAGCAAACGGTATCCAGCTTGTTGGATTTGATGATAGGGCGCATTTACACCTCGGAACATGCATAAAGTTTTGGCTTAAGTTAGCGCACCATAACGAAATTTCATTGCAGATGAAAGGGGGGATAAGCACAGAATTGCGCTTTTTTTATAAATATCCCTCAGTTAAATATGCTTTAACAGTCGATTAAAGAAATCTGAACAAGTTTTATGTTCTGATATTGGCATGATTTTAAGATTGTTTATCTATTGGGTTGGTAGAGGAATCTTGTTTATGTTTTTTCATTTCGAAAGATGAAAATGCGTTTTCATTAGCTGACTCATATTTGATTTCTCTATATTAGCCATATTAATCGTGACAGAAGAAAATGTATTTTAGCTGATACTTAATGGTTGATTTTTAATCAGATGTTTTTGATAAGGTAAACTTATGCCGCGGCATTTTATCTTGTGATAATTAGGCATATTTATTGAATGCTTATTAAGCTAAGAAGATCATAAATGTTTAAGTTACAATGGCGTTAAAAGTCTTCTAGATTATACGGTTATCTAAAATTGTCTCGCGGGAAATAAATTTATTTTCTATCAAGTTAAATTTATAGTTGACTCAATATTCGATGCGCTTTATTTTCTGCGCGATGTTTTTGGCAAGGCACCTTAGATAGCAAGCAATTCGCGGGTTTTATCTTCAGGGTTAGTCATCATGAAGCAGCTGTGTTGACGTTCTAAATCGTGTTGATTTCAGACGTTATTCTAAAACCATTTGCCTTTTAGGCGATTTATTTAGAGGACCTAAGTGCATGTCTGAACCGACAGCGTTAAGTCTCATTCCACCTTTGGTGGTATTGGTGTTAGCTATTTGGTTACGCCGTCCTATTTTATCTTTGATCATAGGTGCGGTAACCGGTTTCCTGTTACTCGATCCCAGTCAAGTCTTAAACAATTTTGCTAGTGTGTCATTGAAGGTTATGGCCGATGAAACCATAGGTTGGTTGATTCTGGTGTGTGGTGGTTTTGGCGCGCTCATCGCACTTTTAGTACGAACTGGCGGCGCATTAGCGTTTGGCCGCAATGCACTTAAATTGGCGAAAGGACCTAAATCTTCCCTATTAATGACTTTTATCCTTGGGATCGTGATTTTTATCGATGACTATCTCAATGCGTTGACCGTGGGTGAAACCATGAAGCGTGTAACGGATAAATTTAAAGTGTCCCGTGAAATGCTCGCCTATGTCGTGGACTCCACCGCCGCGCCCGTGTGCGTGTTAGTGCCATTATCGACTTGGGCGGTATTTTTTGGTGGATTACTGGTGGATAACGGTGTGGCAGCCGAAGGTCAAGGCATTGCAGTTTATATGCAAGCCATTCCTTACATGCTTTATGCTTGGTTAGCTGTGGCTATGGTGCTACTTGTCGCATTAGGTATTGTGCCCGCCATTGGTCCAATGAAGACTGCGCAGCTGCGCGCTGCCCAAGGTGAACCCGCGGAAGCGCAAGTGGATTTCGACCAAGTGCAAACTTCGGATGAATATGCAGTTAAAGCCATAGAAGAGGAATTTAAGCACGCCGATAATCAGGGCAAACTGCATAACTTTTTAGTGCCCATTGGTTTATTAGTTGCCTTTACCGTGTACTTTGATATCGACGTGTGGAAAGGCTTGCTGGCGACCTTAGTTATCACGATTCCTTATTATGCAGTGCAGCGCTTGATGCCATTTTCAGAGATGATGGACCAAATGATCGATGGCTTTAAAAGCATGCTACCGGCCATTAGCACTGTAATTGCGGCGTTTGTGTTTAAGGATGTGTGCGATCAGTTGTTACTGCCGCAGTATGTCATTGAGTCATTAAGCCCATTTATGACACCTAAATTGCTGCCTGCGGTAGTGTTTTTATCTATGGCTATACTCGCGTTTGCCACAGGTTCGAGCTGGGGTATATTTGCCGTGACGATTCCTATCGTGATGCCATTAGCGCAAGCGGTTGGGGCGGACATCCCATTAGTCATTGGGGCCTTATTGTCTGCATCATCATTTGGTAGCCAAGCGTGCTTCTACTCAGATTCAACCGTATTGGCCGCCCAAGGCTCAGGTTGTAACTTAGTGAGCCATGCTGTGACTCAGTTACCTTATGCACTTATCGCAGCAGTAATAGCATTTATCGGCTTTATTGTGATTGCATAACTTCTGTCACGATTAATATAAGAAACCAGCTACGGCTGGTTTTTTTATGTCTGCCGTAATTAGGTTAGACGGCTAGAGTGAGTAAAAGGTGAATAAAGAGTGATGAGGCTTGAACTAGGATAAACACGATTACACTGTAAAATGAAGATTTTCAACTGATGTCAAATTATATTTTACGAAATTGTCATTTATATTTTACATATTTCATCATCGCCATGTAGCTTTTCAAATCAAAGCCTGATTATACTTTGCATCCTTCAGGGCATTATTTTCAACATTAGTGGCAAACGAATCAAATGGACTCAACTCTTCTTACTGCGTTTTTCGAGCACGGCACAATACGTGATGTCGAGTGTTTATTCCCTGATATTTCAGGCTATCCAAGGGGAAAGCTTATGCCAGCCCGAAGTTTTGCTCAGGGTGCTGAATTACGTATTGCCCAAGCGATTTCGATGCAAGCGATTACCGGTGAGTATTCCTACGATCCTGTTTTCCCTGATGCTGATCCTGATCTTTTACTCGTCCCCGATTACAGCACCCTCAAGATGATCCCATGGAGCACAGTGCCGCGCGCATTTGCCATCCATGACTGCGTATTACTGGATGGCAATTTATGTCCATTTGCGCCGCGCTCTATGTTAAAAAATGTGTTGGCCCGTTACCAAGCCCTTGGGTTAACGCCCGTGGTGGCCCCTGAGATTGAGTTTTATCTTACGGAGGCCAATACCGATCCGAGTGTGCCGTATCAGGCACCCATTTCAAAAAGTGGCCGAGCTGAAAATGGTCAATCCGCGTTTAGCATGAATATGCTCAATGAACTCGCACCATTTTGGGATGAGTTTAATGCCGCTATCGATGCGATTGGGATTAAAGGCGATACTTGGATCCATGAAATGGGGCTATCGCAATATGAAATTAACTTAGTGCATGGCGATCCGCTGGCCTTAGCGGATCAAGCCTTTATGTTTAAATACGCGGCGAAAGAAATCGCCATTAAACATGGCTTGAATGCAATTTTTATGGCGAAACCCATAGCGGGTCAACCCGGCAGTTCTATGCATTTACATCAAAGTGTCGTCGATGATAAAGGTAATAATATTTTCAGCCATGCTGATGGTAGCGACACTGACCGTTTTCACCACTATATCGGCGGATTACAAAAGTATCTACCTGATTTAATGTTGTTATTCGCACCCAATATCAATTCATTTAGACGTTACATTTCCGGCAGTCAAGCGCCGATTAATTTAAGTTGGGGCGTTGATAATCGCACCACTGGCTTACGTGTGCCATTAAGTGCTCCAGTAGCGAGACGGGTAGAGAATCGCATTGCGGGCGCCGATGCTAATCCGTACCTGATGATTGCCGCATCTTTGGCAGCGGGCCTTGCCGGAATGGAAGAAAAATTATCGCCAAGTGCACCAGAAACTGGGAGCGCTTATGAGAGCAGCCATGACCTCGCGCAGACATTTTTAGCTGCGTTAACGCAAATGCGCCAAAGTGATTCGGCACGACGCTTACTCGGGGACGATTTTGTCACTGGCTTTGTATCGGTGAAGGAAATTGAATTCCAAAGCTATTTGAGTGAGATAGGGGCTTGGGAGCGACGTTTCTTAGGGCCGCAATGCTAACGCTTTTATGAATAAGGGAATTATTACTTATAAAAGTTTTAACCCCTTAAATGACTCAAGAGTCTTAAAAATGAGTGACTAAAAAACAGCAACAAAAAAGCCAGTGCAAGCACTGGCTTTTCTTCGTCTGGAAACGAGAAGGGCGATTAAACGCGCTTCTTGAATTCACCAGTACGAGTGTCGATTTCAATTTTGTCGCCTACTTTCACGAAGTCTGCAACACTTACTGTGCCACCGCCAGTGATAGTCGCTGGCTTCATCACTTTACCTGAAGTATCGCCACGAGCTGAAGGCTCAGTGTAGATCACTTCACGGACGATAGTGGTTGGCATTTCAACAGAGATAGCTTTGCCATCATAGAAAGTCACTTGGCAAGTTTCTTCCATACCGTCAACGATATAAGCCGCTGCATCACCTAGGTTTTCAGCTTCTACGTCGTATTGGTTGTATTCTGCATCCATGAATACAAACATAGGATCTGCAAAGTAAGAATATGTGCAGTCAAGACGATCTAGGATGATGTCTTCTAACTTATCTTCACCTTTGAAAGTCGTTTCAGTACCAGAGTTAAGCAGTAAGTTTTTCAACTTTAACTTAACGATAGCAGCGTTACGGCCAGAACGAGTTGTTTCAGTTTTCTGCACAACCCATGGGCTGCCATCTAACATGATCACGTTACCAGGACGGATTTCATGAGCAGTTTTCATTACACTATTTCCTATATTTAGATTTTTCTGTTTTCGCGCAGTATCTTAGCTGTTTTTAACGAACTGAACTAGTCGAGTAGCGAGATCTGCAGCATTTAATGCATTAATTGGCCATTGTTTAGCATGGTGATGTAACAAGGGCAAATTAACAGGATTAAGGTTTTGCCAGTTAAGGCTCACGGCTGATTGCTGTGCTTGGTTGAACGCGAGATTCAATTCAGACCAATAACAAGCAATTTTAGGTGGCAGATTATCGCAGTAAAGTTTGAGAAAAGCTTCTAATTTTACGAGGTGATAATCATCTTCTTGGGGATAAATGTGCCAAATGAAGGGTTTTGCGGCCCATTGGGCACGTAAAAAGGAATCTTCACCGCGCACGATATTAAAATCACAGCTCCAGAGCAGGCGATCAAACCCCTGTTGGTCAGTCATAGGTAAAATATGCAGGGTTAAATTGCCATGATTTATCTGTTGACCCGGCACTAGAGCGGCAATTTCACATGGCAGTAAATGCGTCAGACTGTTTAAGCTACGCCCCTTGGGGATCAGCGCATGGATTTTTTCTACTGATTGCTGCCATAACTCACATAATGCGGGTAGCGCCTCGGTCTCATAGCTAAAAACGCTAATAACAGTGTCTTGTGCCTGAATGTCCTTAAGACCTAGATTAGTAAAAAGCTGCAATTTATTGGCAGTATCAGCTTGCCAAGCATCACGCTCGGTAAACAACTTTTGCTCGCAAATGAGTCCACCCGTTTTGGCGCTAAAACCGGGAAAGTAGAAATACTTCTTCAAACCATTGGCTTGTAACGATGGCAAACCATGGCAGCCTTCAACCCAATCTTCAGCACTTAAATACTCTAAATTCAGCCAGACAGGTACAGATTTTGGGGCGTTCTGATGTAAATAAACCAGCTGCGCTTTTACCTGTTCGGGTAATTCACAGGCAAAGGCTTCGATGAGCACAGCTCCTGCAACAAACTTTATAGGCAAAGGCTCTTTCCAATGAATAATATTCACACCATTGAAGGTTTGAGTGGCTTTTAGTGGATCGAGTGTCGGTAAGATATGCGAGAAGCTTGCGAGGTCATCGACCCACAAATTAACGGGGATCTGATACTCATTGGCTATTTGTTTGGCTAAACGCCAAGTGACGCCAATATCGCCGTAGTTATCAACGACGGTGCAAAAAATATCCCAGTGATTAGAGCGGGCTGTGTTGGTCATGAGTGTGGTATGTCGTTATTCTTAGTCAGAAATATATGCATAAAAAAAGCGGCGTTAAGCCGCTTTAATCAAATGGTTAACAGAATTAATCTTCTAATTCAGCTAAACACATTTCTTCGTAAATTTGCTTAACCCAAGCATCAACACGTTCTTCAGTCAGCTCTGGCTGGCGATCTTCATCGATACCTAAGCCAATAAAGTGGTCGTCATCGACTTGACCTTTAGAGGCTTCAAAATTGTAGCTTGCAGTTGGCCAATGGCCGATGATGATGCCACCACGGGCCTGAACAATATCGCCAACCATGCCCATGGCATCAAGGAAGTACTCAGCGTAGTCTTCTTGATCACCACAACCAAAAATAGCGACAAGTTTGTCAGTAAAATCAATTTGCTCTAATTCAGGGAAGAAATCATCCCAGTCACATTGCGCTTCACCGTAATACCAGGTCGGGATGCCGAACAGCAGCAAGTCATACTCTGCAATCTGTTCTTTGGTACTTTTGGCGATATCTTTCACCTCAACCATTTTTTTACCCAGTTTTTTCTGGATCATCTTGGCTACAGCTTCGGTGTTACCTGTGTCGCTACCGAAAAAAAGACCTACAGTTGCCATTGTCTATCCTTTAATGTCTAGTTCACTTATTAGGTTAATCTTGCTGGTACTCGTTCAGCACTCAACTTGTTGCTGAAGAATTAATTCGATTAACTGGCTACGGCTGATGTTACTGGCCAATGCCTGCTCATTCAAGGCGTCATACAAATCTTGTGACACCTTTAACTCTATTCGCTTTAATCCGTTGGCTTTATCGCGCTGGATTTGATTGCGTTTGTTGACCTTAAGCTGTTGGCTACGGGACAAAGGATTGCTACGTGGTCGGCCCCGGCGCTTTTCGTTGGCAAAAAGGTCAATAGTGGTTCTGTCTGTCGCTTCTTTTGCCATGTTCTTATTGTTAACCGATCCCTGAGCCTTCCCAAGTGATCTGGATAATACCTTTTACAATAAACCCGGCGCAGCCGAGAAATAACACTAACCAAACAATAAATCGACCAAATTTTGGCACGTTACCTTGTTTAAGCACATCGTGGATGGCCATGCCGATAAAGAAAAATATCGAGGCAAAAAACAGGTTCAGGCCGATGGTTTCAATTTGTTCCATGTACTGAGATAACATACTTTCTTAGTCCTTGAGAGTGTTCTAAGGCCAAAAGAGGCGCGAATATATCACAACAAGATGGCGGCTGCCATATGCTTTCGGTCGAGTTTGCTGCTGATTTACATTGAATGTTTGTCAATAAATTCAGACACGATCCGGTTAAAAATGACGGGTTTTTGCGCATGCAACCAATGACCACATCCTTCAAGTGTTTTTGCCTGTGCCGCGGGGAATTGCGCCATGATAGCGCTTCTGTGCTCGCTAGTGACATAATTTGAGTCGCCGCCGCGAATAAACAGACTTGGTCCAGCATAGCTTTGTACTGGATTTAGTGTCTGATTTTGCCAGCCAATAATATTAGGATAACAAGCCTTTAGGCCACTTAAGTTCATTTTCCAACGAAAGCCAGTATCAGTGCGTTGTAGATTTTTGAGTAAAAATTGTGCCGTTGCTTCGTCAATACCATTGTCAATTAAGTGGTTTAGGGCAAAGCGTCTGTCGGTATGGCCTTCTAAGGGCAGGCTTTCTAATGCCGCAAACACTGTGTCGTGTCTTGGCTCATAGGCGACGGGGGCGATATCGGCTGCCACCATGCTGATAATGCGCTCTGGAAAGGCTAACGCCGTCGCCATGGCGATTTTACCGCCCATGGAGTGACCCACAATATGGGCGCGTTCAATAGCCAGTTCGTCGAGCAAGCTGATCATTGCAGTGGCGAGGCGAGGGTAGTCCATTTGATCCCAATGCTCACTTAAACCATGATTGGGCACATCGACACGAATAACTTGATACTGATTTTCTAATACTTGCCCTAGACCTTTGAGGTTATCTAGATTACCGAACAAGCCGTGGATCAAGAGCACTGCGGGTCCTTGGCCTGTGGAAACAAAGTTCATGGTGATTCCTGTTGGAGATTTTTAGCTTAGCGTGACGCGAATTGTGCCCTTAATGCCGTTGGCTTGACAAGTCAGTTGCCATTTCTATAGTGGGGGCGGCCAGTAACTTGTGTGCTTTTTCGGCAATTGTCGATTAACTGCTAGTTTGCTGTGCTATTTCCCGCACTTTTAGAATAATGGCGCTTTATCAGATTGATAGAGATAGATACACTGGTAACAGATCGCAATGATCTGCCCCGATCGCTGTGGTACACTTTTTTCGGTTAAGCCTGTCGAATAACAAAGGATAATTAAGGTTATGAAATATATCGAAGTAGATGAAGAGCTCTATCGTCATATTGCCAGCAAAACAGAACGTATTGGTGAGAGCGCCTCTGACATTCTTCGTCGATTACTCGGCCTGTCCGTCGATGCGGTCGAACAACCCCAGCCTTTGGCGATTAGCCAACCGAGCCTTGAAGCTGAACCTATTCAGCCCGTCGCGGCGCAAACAGTGCCAGCAGTGAATGATTTTAGTCGCTTAGTCGATGAACATCAGTTATCGCAGCAAAAAGGCGCAGTAGGGCGTTTTCTGTTTTTGCTCGAAAGTTTGTATCAATTAGCCCCAGAGCAATTCTCACAAATTCTGCAGATCCAAGGGCGCGATCGTTTGTATTTTGCTCGCTCTAAGGAGCAACTGCTCGAAGCGAGTGCTTCGGCTAACCCAAAAGAAATTGGTGCAAGTGGTTTCTGGGTAACGAGTAACAACAATACCGCCAAGAAACGCACTATTTTATCGGAAGTTTTAGTGCAATTTGGTTGTGATGCGACAGTCGCAGCGGGCATCGCCGAGCGCGTTTAATCCGCGGGTGAGCCAAGTTAGTACGACATTTTTCTACTTTTTCTAATTGTAATTGAGTGCAGGAGAGCCATAGGTGGCAATACATCAAAGGGCAGGACAAATCGCTAATCAGACGGATCTGGTCAATATTCCAAAACTGATGAGCCATTATTACAGCATCACGCCAAATATGGATGACGTACAACAACGCGTCACCTTTGGCACTTCTGGGCACAGAGGCTGCGCCTTCAATGGCAGTTTTAACCAACAACACATTTGGGCGATTACCCAAGCTGTGGTGGATTATCGCCAATCGGTGAATATCAATGGGCCGTTGATCCTCGGGATTGACACTCATGCGTTATCCTACGCCGCTTATTTATCGGCCATTGAAGTGCTGGCGGCAAATAAAGTCACAGTGAAAATCCAACAGAACGATGGATTTACGCCAACGCCAGTGGTTTCCCATGGGGTGATTTGCGCCAATCGCGAAGCCAATATTACGGGTGCGGCATTGTCCGATGGTTTGATCATTACGCCTTCCCATAATCCTCCTCAGGACGGTGGCATCAAGTACAATCCACCCCATGGTGGACCGGCCGAAGGTAATATCACGGCTTGGATTGAATCGCGGGCCAATGATTACTTGCGCCAAGCGTTAGCTGGCGTGCAAAAATTAGCGTATGCCAAAGCGCTGGCATCAGGCTATGTTAACGCCATTGATTTGATCACGCCCTATGTGGCTGATTTAGAAAATGTTATCGACATGCAGGCGATTGCCAACGCTAAGCTGCGTATCGGCGTTGACCCGCTCGGTGGTTCAGGGATTTTCTATTGGGCACCGATTGCCGCGCGTTATGGGCTCGATATCACCTTAGTCAATGATAAGGTTGATCCAAGCTTTAGCTTTATGCCGCTGGATAAAGACGGCAAAATCCGCATGGATTGCTCATCTCCCTACGCGATGGCCGGGTTACTCGCCCATAAAGAATCCTTTGATTTATGCCTTGGTAATGATCCCGATTATGACCGTCACGGCATAGTTTGCCCTGGTACGGGTTTGATGGATCCGAATCATTATCTTGCGGTCGCTATTGATTATTTACTGACACACAGACCAGATTGGAGCGATACCTTAGCCATAGGTAAAACCTTAGTATCGAGTGCGCTTATCGATAAAATCTGTGCTTTCCACGGCAAAACGTTACTCGAAGTGCCAGTGGGCTTTAAGTGGTTTGTCGACGGTTTAGCCGAAGCCACAATCGCCTTTGGCGGTGAAGAGAGTGCTGGCGCGGCATTTTTACGCCGTGATGGCTCTACTTGGTGTACGGATAAAGACGGTTTTATTCTAGGGTTACTTGCGGCAGAAATTCTTGCGGTGACAGGTAAAACCCCAGGTCAGCGTCACCAAGAGTTAGTAAAACAATTTGGCCAAAGTTTCTATAAGCGTATCGATAGCCCAATCAGTCTTGAAAACAAAGCCAAGTTTGCTTTGCTCAATGCCGATACCTTAAATGCCACTGTGCTTGCAGGTGAGACAATCGAAAACGTGTTAACCCATGCGCCAGGCAATAATGCGGCGATTGGCGGCATCAAAGTTACCACAGCTAATGGGTGGTTTGCGGCGCGTCCATCGGGCACTGAAGCGTTATTTAAAATCTACGGCGAAAGTTTTATCAGTGAACAGCATTTGGCTGAGATCATCAAAGATGCGCAGGCATTAATTGATAAGGCGCTAAACGCTTAATGCAGTAGTAGGTTTATAAAGTATCAAAAACAAACGCACTCAGATTTGAGTGCGTTTTTGTTTGTGTCTAATTCAGCTGTGAGTAGTTGATCTCATGCTGATTTGACCGTATTTAGTACTCGATATGACAACTCGGTAAGTTATTCTTATCGATGTAATTTTGATGATATTCCTCAGCAACATGGAACTGTTGCAATGGCACAATTTCAGTGACGATATGGCGTAATCCCCAACGCCCCGAGCGGGCAAAAGCTAATTTTGAGGCTTCTGCGGCCGCTTTTTGCTCTCGGTCGTGGAAGAAAATGGTGCTGCGATATTGAGTGCCAATATCTCCGCCTTGCATGTTCAGACTCGTTGGATTGTGGTTTTTCCAAAATACATCGAGCAAGTCTTCATAACTGACAAGGGCAGGGTCAAATTCCACTTGCACCACTTCGGCATGGCCCGTTTTGCCTTTTTTGACTTCTTCATAGGTTGTCGCCGCATTATTGCCGCCCATATAGCCGCAGGTGGCATTCGATACGCCGTTCACTTGTCTAAAAAAATACTCTACGCCCCAGAAACAGCCGGCACCAAAGGTTGCTAACGCCATAATTAAATCCAATAGAAGTCTAGATGGCTAAGAATTGTGATAAAACTTGAGTGCAAAAGCAAGCCTCAAGCTGGAATATTTATCATGGGAAATTCTTAGGGAATGTCCTAAGAATTTAACAATCAGCTTAGTTGAATGTCATTCCGCTTAAAACTGGGTCCTACGGCAATAAATGTCTGAGAACAGCACTAAAAACATGTGTTAGTATTGAAGCCGTTTTTTAGGTGCGAGTGAGACTAACCGCGGTGAGATAAATGCTTAAGTGGTTATTACTGCCTGTACTTATGCTATTGCGCCAATACTGTTACACATCATTATAAGGAGAATTCTGTGTTACAAGCTCTGTTAGATTCAAAGGATTTTTTAGCGCTCACCTTAGCCCATCCTGAACAGTTCGATGGCGAATTTTCATTTAACTTAGGCGATCATACTCAAGTGGAAGTGTGGGATACCGGTGTTATTGTTTTCGAACCAATACAGAATGAAGGAAAAGATATTGTGCTTTCCTGCGGTGTTCACGGTAACGAGACCGCGCCCATTGAACTCTGCAATAGCTTAATTAAACAACTTCTACAGCAAAAGATCATCGCAAAGCAGCGCACTTTATTTCTCATTGGTAACCCATTAGCGATTAATAACGGCACGCGGATTATTGACGAAAACATGAATCGTCTATTTAGTGGTGAGCATTCCAATCCACCAGGGTTAGTGAACCCTGAGCGAGTACGCGCGAAAAAACTCGAAGCCTATGTCGATCGTTTTTATACTGCGGTTGCCGATGGACGTCAGCGCATCCATTATGATTTGCACACGGCGATGCGCGCCTCGAAGCATGAAAAGTTCGCTATCTATCCCTATCGTCCAGGGCGCGCCTTTAGCGGCGAGCAAATTATGTTTTTAGCCGCAAGCGGCGTCGATACAGTACTTTTCCACCACGAACCGACCACGACCTTCAGCTATTTTTCTTCTGAACGTTACGGCGCTGATGCCTTTACCATTGAGCTTGGTAAAGTGTATCCCATGGGGCAGAACGACATGACGCGTTTTATCGCCACCCATGAAATGTTCATGCGCTTGATCACCGCTAAGCCGTTGGAGCTAGATGCATTTGATGCCGATAAGGTCAACTTGTACCAAGTGTGCCGCGTTATCAATAAACATTTCGATGATTTTGAATTTACCTTCGCAACGGATGTCGAAAACTTCAGATCTTTCCCGAAGGGCTTTGTTTTAGCGCGGGAAGGTGGGCAAGAAATTAAAGTGGAGCACGAGTTTGAGTCTGTCGTGTTCCCTAATGCCAAAGTGCCTATTGGTAATCGCACTGTGATTTGCCTGATTCCTGCCGTGAATGCGGACGTGCGTTAGGCTTGTAAAGCAATATATACATGCGTGGCAGGGATAACTTGTGGTTTGAGCTATGCCAATGGTTGATAGGTAGTTTACGTTAACGTAATGTTCGTCGGGCATATTCGTATAAACAGACGCATCAAAACGCTTTGATGCGTAATGAGATAACAAGAGCACAATATGAGCAAAGCAACACTCAACACTGATACAGTGCACCGTGTCGGCTTCTTGGATAAGGCATCGCTACACATTCCTATCCTTCGAATTCTACAAGCCGACGGCACCACTTATGAAACCGCGGTTTTGCCTGTGATAGATGAAACCTTAGCCACTAAAATTTACGATACCTGTGTATTCACTCGGGTACTTGATGAACGTATGCTTGGTGCCCAGCGCCAAGGACGCATCAGCTTCTACATGACCTGTACGGGTGAAGAAGCGGCGATTGTCGGCAGTGTGGCCGCACTCGATCAAGAAGATGTGATCCTCGCACAATATCGTGAGCATGCGGCGCTGCGTTATCGCGGCTTTACCACTGAACAGTTTATGAATCAGATGTTCAGTAACGAGAAAGATCTTGGTAAAGGTCGCCAAATGCCAATCCATTACGGCAGTGCGGCATTGCATTATCAAACGATTTCGTCACCGTTAGCCACGCAAATCCCGCAGGCGACTGGTGTGGGCTACAGCTTAAAAATGCAAGGTAAGCGCAAAGTCGCGGTTTGCTATTTTGGCGAAGGCGCTGCATCGGAAGGGGATTTTCATGCTGGCCTCAACATGGCCGCGGTACTGAAATGCCCAGTGATTTTCTTCTGTCGTAACAATGGCTACGCGATTTCTACCCCCACTGAAGAGCAGTTTGCTGGAAACGGTATTGCCAGCCGCGGTGTGGGTTATGGCATGCACACCATTCGTGTAGACGGCAATGACATGTTGGCCGTGTTAGCGGCAACCCAGCAAGCCCGTGCCTATGCGATTGAGCATAATGCGCCTGTGCTGATTGAAGCCATGACTTACCGTCTCGGCGCGCACTCTTCTTCAGACGATCCCTCAGGTTATCGCTCGAAAGATGAAGAAGCCAAGTGGCAGCAACACGATCCGGTTAAACGCTTCAAATTATGGCTTATCAACAAAGGTTGGTTGGCTGAAGCGGATGATGTGAAACTGCATGAGAAATATCGTGAAGAAGTATTGGCTGCGGTAAAAGTGGCTGAAAAAATTCCTGTGCCTATGCTGGATGAAATTATTGAAGATGTGTACGACAAGCCGACGCCAGTGCTGAAAAAGCAACTCGCCGAGCTTAAAGAACATATCAAGAAATATCCGCAAGCCTATCCAAAAAGTGCAGGGAGACTATAAGCCGTGGCTGAAATGAATATGTTACAGGCCGTCAATGAGGCCTTGTCGATTGCCATGCAAGCCGATGAACGCATGGTGGTTTTTGGTGAAGATGTGGGCCACTTTGGCGGGGTATTTCGCGCCACCTCCGGTCTTCAAGAAAAATTCGGGCGCGATCGCTGCTTTAATACGCCGCTGACAGAGCAAGGTATTGCCGGTTTTGCCAATGGTTTAGCCTCCAATGGCATGACCGCTGTGGCTGAAATTCAATTCGCCGATTATATCTTTCCGGCGTTTGATCAAATCGTCAACGAGTCGGCTAAGTTCCGTTACCGTAGCGGTAATGAGTTCGATGTCGGTGGATTAGTGTTCCGTACGCCCTATGGCGGCGGTATTGCGGGCGGACATTATCACTCACAATCACCTGAAGCCTATTTTACCCAGACGCCGGGGTTAAAAGTCGTTGTGCCACGCAACCCTGAGCAAGCCAAAGGCCTGCTGTTGGCGTCAATCCGTGACAAAAATCCGGTGATCTTCTTTGAGCCTAAGCGTTTATATCGTGCATCGGTTGGCGAAGTGCCAGCGGGCGATTATGAAATTGAACTGGGTAAGGCTGAAGTGGTTCGCGAAGGTAAAGACATCACCTTAGTGGCGTGGGGCGCGCAAATGGAAATCCTTGAAAAAGCCGCCGATATGGCCGCTAAAGAAGGGATCTCCTGTGAAGTTATCGATTTACGCACCTTGTCACCCTGGGATATCGATACTGTTGCCGATTCAGTCAAAAAGACCGGACGTTTACTGGTCAACCATGAAGCGCCATTAACCGGTGGCTTTGCTGGTGAGATAGCGGCGACGATTCAGCAAGAATGCTTCTTGTATCTAGAGTCGCCCATCAGCCGCGTTTGTGGTTTAGATACCCCGTACCCACTCATTCATGAAAAAGAATACATGCCAGATGCATTCAAAACGTTTGAAGCCATCAAAGCATCAGTGACCTTCTAGGAGTCCGGTATGATTAAAGATTTTATTTTGCCGGATATTGGCGAAGGTGTTGTGGAGTGTGAGTTGGTTGAATGGCTGGTCAAAGAAGGCGACACAGTCGTTGAAGACCAACCTATTGCCGATGTGATGACAGACAAAGCACTTGTTCAAATCCCAGCGCCTTTTGCGGGCGTAGTCACTAAGCTGTATTACGCCAAGGGCGATATTGCGAAAGTGCATGCGCCGCTCTATGCCGTTGAAATTGCAGGCGAATCTGTTACGGCTGAACCTGCTGCGACGACTGCAAAAGTGACTGAGCCAGTGGCAGTAACAAACGCGACCACGTCATCCAGTTCATCTGTCAGCATTGAAGAATTCTTACTACCGGATATCGGCGAAGGCATTGTTGAATGTGAGCTAGTTGAATGGTTAGTGAGCGAAGGTGATTGGGTTGAGGAAGATCAACCGATTGCCGACGTGATGACAGATAAAGCGCTGGTGCAAATTCCTGCCATTAAAGCGGGTAAAATTGCCAAACTGCATTATCGCAAAGGTCAGCTAGCTAAAGTACATGCGCCTTTATTTGCCATTGAAGTTGAACAGACGGCTTCTGCACCTGCGGCGACAATAAATACAGATACTGTGGCCAATGCCGCACCTGCAGCGCAGATTGTGAATGCAGAGCCTGCTCGCCAAGGTAAAGCCTTAGCCAGCCCCGCAGTTCGTCGCATGGCGCGGTCGTTAGATATCGATTTGAGCCAAGTACCTGGCACAGGAAAGCACGGCCGTGTGTATAAGGAAGACATCACTCGCTTCCAACAAGGCGCGAGCAATGTTTCTGCTCCAAGTGTGGCTCAGGTAAAAGAGGCGCCAGTTCAAGCGACTCAAGCATCTCAAACCCAAGTTCCAACATCTACAGTGACTCAACGCGCTGACACGGTTGAGCCTATTCGCGGCGTAAAAGCTGTGATGGCACGCATGATGGTGGAATCTGTGTCGAGCATTCCGCACTTTACCTATTGTGAAGAGTTTGATTTAACAGACTTAGTTGCACTGCGTGAAAGCATGAAAGTGAAGTATTCGTCAGATGAAGTGAAGCTGACCATGATGCCTTTCTTCATGAAGTCAATGTCGCTCGCGTTAAGTCAGTTCCCTGTGATGAACAGTCAAGTGAATGCGGATTGCACTGAACTAACTTACAAGGCACGTCACAATATCGGCATGGCGGTGGATTCTAAAGTCGGTCTCTTGGTGCCCAACATCAAAGATGTGCAGGATAAGAGCATTTTAGAAGTGGCCGCAGAAATCACCCGCCTGACCCAAGCAGCCCGCAGCGGCCGCGTGGCGCCAGCGGATCTGAAAGACGGCACGATTTCCATCTCTAACATTGGCGCCTTAGGTGGCACAGTGGCGACGCCTATTATCAACAAACCTGAGGTGGCGATTGTGGCCTTAGGTAAGTTGCAAACCCTACCGCGCTTTAACGCGAAAGGGGAAGTCGAAGCTCGCCAAATCATGCAAGTGAGCTGGTCAGGTGACCATAGAGTGATCGATGGCGGTACGATTGCTCGCTTCTGTAATCTGTGGAAACAGTATCTTGAACAGCCTCAAGAGATGTTATTAGCGATGCGCTAAGCCGCTGGCACGAATAACTGACACTAAAAGGACGCTAAAAGCGTCCTTTTTTATTTGCTTTGCACAAATGGGTTAATCTTTTGATCCCGATTACGTATAATTCCCGAACGTAGTTATCCTGATGGATGTGTTATGAGTCAGTTAGCCCCCAGCCCATTTGCTCCAACAATAGAAACCATTGATTACCCGTTTCCGCCTAAACCAGTGCCTTTGTCCGATGCGCAAAAAGCCGATTACAAGGCGCGTATCAAACAACTGCTCATTGAAAAAGATGCCGTTCTGGTTGCCCACTATTATACCGATCCTGAAATCCAAGCCCTTGCCGAAGAGACTGGCGGCTGCGTTTCAGACTCCTTAGAAATGGCGCGTTTTGGCCGCGATCACCCAGCAAAAACCTTAATCGTTGCTGGGGTCAAGTTTATGGGCGAAACCGCCAAGATTTTAAGCCCAGAAAAAACCATTTTAATGCCGACCCTTGAAGCGACCTGTTCATTGGATTTAGGTTGTCCGATTGATAAGTTCAGCGCTTTCTGCGACGCGCACCCAGATCATACTGTGGTGGTTTACGCCAATACCTCGGCTGCGGTTAAAGCGCGCGCCGATTGGGTGGTGACCTCCAGTATTGCCCTTGAAATCGTTGAGCACTTAGACAGCGAAGGCAAAAAGATCATTTGGGGACCAGACCGTCATTTAGGCAGCTATATTGCCAAGCAGACGGGCGCCGACATGTTGATGTGGCAGGGCGATTGTATCGTTCACGACGAGTTTAAATCGAACGCGCTGCGCGATATGAAAAGCGTTTACCCCGATGCAGCTATCCTTGTGCATCCTGAGTCGCCAGCCAGTGTGGTGGCGATGGCCGATGCAGTTGGCTCGACCAGTCAACTGATTAAAGCAGCGCAGACCATGCCAAATGAGCGTTTTATCGTGGCAACCGATCGCGGCATTTTTTATAAAATGCAGCAGGCGGCGCCAGGTAAAATTTTAATTGAAGCGCCAACCGGCGGAAATGGCGCAACCTGTAAGAGCTGTGCCCACTGTCCTTGGATGGCGATGAACGGTTTGCAGGCCATTGAAGCGTCACTCGCCGACAGCGATAAAACCACCCATGAGATTTTTGTGGATGAAGACTTAAGAGTTAAAGCGCTTATCCCACTGACGCGTATGCTGGATTTTGCCAAGACACTGAATATGAAAGTGAAGGGTAATGCCTAAGCCCATTATTTAGCTTTTCTTCAGCGTAATAAAAATCCCCGCCATAGCGTCTGTCTCTTCTACACAAATCCCTCGGTTTGCCCCGGGGGATTTTTTTGAACCATTTTTAATTAACCTGATCTGATCCTGACCTTTTGTTTCAGATACCACATGCCATGTTTTTAAGTGAACCATCACTCTGGGCACAGAGCATTTTTCAGCGCGCAAAATTAGGGGATGTACGAAGGACCAAACGGCTTGTACAGTTGGCGGCTCAACTTGCAGCTCATACAGGACAATCTATCGTGCAATCTCTTTCA